>CAMATV010000213.1 GCA_945861235.1 Opitutus sp. GAS368 | reverse complement strand
TGCCGGAGTTAGCAGAAAAACTGGTGGCGGTCTTTGAGTCGCAGATCGCGGGCGGCAAACGCTACGACCTCGCCGCGATGGGCCGCCGGGTTGCGAACGCGACATTCTTTGCGTCGCACGCGACCGATACGACCCATGCGCTTTCCTTCGCCATGGACCTCACGCCACTCGTGCAAGACGATGCGCTGAGCGTGGCGGATTTCACGCTGCGCCACATCGAGAATTTGCGGGCGGATGTGGCGGGACGGTTAGCGAAGATGGCGTAGCCCCACTCTGACGAGTGCGACCGCTAGGCGCACCGGAACATCTGATCCTGAATCCCAGGCGAGAGGATGCGGCGAGTAGTGCCTTGAACCGGGTGAATTTTCCACGTTGGTCGGGAAGATATCCTGATTCGGCAAATGGACCTTGCTTCGTGCCGATAGAGCGCGCTCGGATCCGCTCGTAGAATCCCATGCTAGGTCTCCCCTACCTTCTCCGGCGGTTTTCGCGGTCTCGTGGTCTCGTGGCGCAGTGGAGGCTGGGGAGAAAATCAAGCGCGGATGCGTCGGGACGACGCGCTCGGCTTGATGGGGACAAAGCGTTCCGTTCGAGAGGTTGCGGAGCCCCCAGCAAACGGTCTGCTGGGTGCTTTCAGGGATTGGATTCGACCTGTGCCCGCCGTGGTGCCGGACCTGCGTTTTTTGCTCTGCTGATTAGGGTCGACTACGCCCAACTCCAACAAAGGCACACCCCTTCGCTCCTCCGGATCAATCGCCCCTCCCTCACCTATGACCTCTTGGCTCCGTCTCCCTCTCGCCGCCTGCGGGCTTTTCCTCCTGACTTCGCTTTTATTGGCGCAGGGCAATTCCGCCAAGGCCGGCAAGAAAACCGACGACCCGCCGGACGTGCAGTGGGCCAATTTGCTGTTGGCCACCAAGCCGTCGCCCGGCAATTCGGTCAACGCGGCCAAGGGCAGCAACGAGCAGAAGGTCCAAATCGCGGCCCAGGCGGAGAAGTCCCGCGCGACGGCGGCGAGAGCGAAAGATTTTTATACGAAGAATCCGAACCATCCGAACGCTCCGGAGGCGCGCAAGCTGGAAGCCATCGCCGAAATGCGCGGCGTGAAGGACGGCGATACGGCCCACCTCACCAAGGCGGTGGCCACGGCCAAGGCTTTCCGGGAAAACGCGGCCAACCCGCTCAACCCCCGCGTCGAGGTGGCTTTGGCGATGGACCGTCTGGCCCTGAGTCAAAAGATCAAAGCCAGGACGGTCGCGGACCGGCCGGAGGAAAAAGAAAACGTGGCCGATGCGGTGCGGGCCGAGTTCGGCCACACTGCGGCGTTGCACGACTACTATCAGGAAGTCGCGCGCGGGGCCGATATGTTCACGGCCCAAAGGATCGCGACGAACCTGCTCCAATGGCCGGTCGACGCGAAAATCAGCCGGGAAGCTCAGTCCATCGTCGACCGTCATGCGCTGCTCGGTAAATCCCTCGCCGTAACGCTGCCTTCGATACCAAGCGGTTCGGTGGATCTCGCCCGGAAGACGGGGGCGGTCACCGTGCTGTTTGCCTGGGCGCCGGACGGCGGGCAGGCGATGCTCCAGTCGCTCACGCCGTGGCGGAGTTCGCTGACTCCGGGCGTGCAGCTCGTCTACTTGGCTTTGGGCGGCACGGCCGAGGAAATCGCGACGCTGCAAAGCGCGGCGCCGATCAAGGGACGTTTTTGCCATCAACAGGGCGCCGCCGTGGCACCGACACTGCGCGCGCTTAAGCTCACGGGCCTGCCGTATGTCTATGTGCTGAACCGGGACGGTAAGCTGGCGGGCTACGGTCCGGTGGGCGAGCTCAAGAGCCTGCTGGCGTTGGCGAGGCACTGACGCGGCGGACCAACCCCCTATTCATTCCAACCATGAACCGACACGTTTTTCGCCTCCTTCTTCTCGGTCTGATCGCAGCCGTCGTCCTCGGCGCGGTCGGTTTTGGTCAGACCGGAAATCATCCCCGGCTGGCTCTGCAATATTGGCGGGCGGGCGACTCTCCTGACTGGCCCGTCTTGCGAGACGAACCGGTTTGGGTCGACGGGCACGAGGAAAATTCGGGCCAGGGGCACTGGGAGGATTTTAATGGCGACGGAGAAGAAGATGGGTGGGTTTCCGAAGCCTACTGGGTCGACGGGACCTGGCAGTCGGTCTGGGTGGAGGGCGACCCCTTGCCCGACGGCGTGTTTGGCTCCTCGTGGGCGACCGACGCGGGGACCTTTAATATTAACTCGGCGTCGAGCACATGGAGTTCGGCGGGCACTTGGCATTCGGGCGGATACACCCGCGGGAATCTGCTGTTCCCTTTCGAATACTACGATATCATCACGTTTCGAGCCTGGGGTCTGGCTCCGGCCAACAATTGTAATTTTTACTCTTACGGGGTCTATCGTCCCGACGGTTCGCTCGAAACCGGTAACAGCGGCGTGGGTTGGTCTTTCCCCGGGGGCAGCGCCGTGATGGATGGTTCGTTTTTCGCCAGCCAAAACGGAGTGTGGCGGATCGACGTCCGCTATCACAACGCGACCGGCGTTTCACCCGAAGCGGGCACGGTGTCCTATTATCTTACGGTGGGGCCGGCGCTCACGCAGACGATCACCTTTGACCCGATCCCCACCCACGCCTTCGGCGATGCCCCGTTTGCGCTGCACGCGACGGCTGCGTCGGGGCTGCCGGTGGCGCTCTCGGTCGTCTCAGGACCGGCGACACTCTCCGGGGACGTGATCACGTTGACGGGCAACGGCGCCGTGACGGTGCGGGCGGCGCAGGCGGGCGGTATGGTTTCGGGCACGTTTTGGAATGCGGCCCCGCCGGTTGACCGCACCTTTTCGGTGATCGGCATCGCCCAGACCATCAGCTTTGCCGCCCTCCCCGCCCGCACCCAGGCAGATCCGCCGTTCGCGCTCACCGCGACCGCGAGTTCCGGTCTCCCGGTGACTTTTTCCGTGACCGCCGGGCCGGCGATCATCTCGGGCAACGTAGTCAGCCTGACCGGGGCCGGCACCGTGGTGATTACTGCAGTGCAGAACGGCGGCGGCGTCTTCGGGTCCACGCTCACGGTGTCGCGTTCCTTCACGGTGAGTCCGGTTCCGCCGCCCGAGATCACGAGTGCGAGCGCGGTGGAGGCGCGGGTGGGCACGCAGTTCGACTACGCCTTCACGTTTACGCAGCCGGTGAGCGCGATGATCTGGGATGCCGGCTATCTGCCGGCCGGGCTGGAGTGGAGCGGGCCGCTGGGTGGAATGTATGGTCGGATATCCGGCACTCCGACCGTGTCCGGCATCTTTTCCCTGGTGTTCCGACCATGGGGCGCGGTCGGAGTAGGTCCGTCGTTTACGCTCGTGATCGACGTTAAGACGAGCAGCGGCCTGAGCGTGCCGACGATCATCACGCAGCCGCAGAATCGAATCGCGGCTGCGGGAGCGTATGTCTTCTTGAACGTCCATGCGAGTAGCGCGAGCTCCTACCTATGGTATAAAGACGGTGCCGCTCTGACCTACCAGATATCTCCGTTCATGGTGGTGTTTGCGGCCGGGGCGGTGGACGTTGGCACCTACGCCGTCGTCGTCCGCAACAGCGCCGGCTCGGTTACGAGCGCCCCGGCCACCCTATCGGTCGAAGGCCTGCCGCCGCCACCTCCCCCGGTGGTCGGAGCGCTCCCCGTTATCATAACCCAACCCCAGGATCTCACCGTCCCCGCCGGGCAGGCCGCGTCCTATACCGTGGCCGCAGCCAGTGCGACGCCGCTCGCCTATCAATGGCTGCGCAACGGCGTGCTCATCGCCGGCGCGACCGCGAATTCGTTTTCGATCCTCCAGACCAGTTACGCGAGCAACGGCCATTTTTACTCCGTGGTGGTTTCCAATTCGGCAGGCTCGGTCACAAGTGCGGCGGCGGAGCTGTTGGTCACCGGTCCGGTTCTGACTGTGAGCCACCTGCTGCCGAATTCGTTCCGGCTGACGTGGACGACCGAGACCTCCGGTGGCAATGACGTCTCCTACCGGGTGTTGATTCGCGATTTCATCGATACCGCAAACGCGACGCAGCCCTTCGACGTCGTGGGTCTCGCGCCAGCGACGACTTATGCCGTCGAAGTGCAGGCGATTGATTACGCCGGAACGGTATTTCGTTCGGTGCCGCTCCGAATTACCACGCCAGCGGCCTCGGGGGTCGCGCCCGTGGCAGCGAAAAATACCGCCCGCTCCGTGCAACGGGCCGCGTTTGCGACCTCGCAGCCCGTCGTCCGGACGCTCACGACTGTGGCGTCGCCGCCCGCGCCCTTGCCCTCGCAATGGCTGGATGTGTGGGTTGGTCAGAAACACGGCAAAACATGGATCAAGACCACGGATGGAATCATGGATGAAGTTATGGACCTGAATGATCCCGGGCGGAATGCGTTGATCAGTATCACGGGTGTCACGCTCACCTACTCCTATTCGGTGCTGGGGTCGGCGGTATTGAGTCCGTTTGCCCTGCATTGGGAGCTTGATACCGCAGCTTTCTTTGGGACCAGCTCCTTCACTGACATCTCGGATGCGGATGGGAATTACGACGGTCCCGTCGGTTTGAATGAAATGGCTGTGGCGTATTTCGTGCACGTTGAAACCAACTACACCGGCGATGCGGAATTCGAGCTGGAGGCGGGTTACGACTACGGCGTGTATTCGATGACCAGCGGCAACGATGCCAACGATCCGAGCAAGTGGGGTTTTGAGGGCTCGCCGACGCAGATCGCCGGCACGACTCGCGGCCGACTCACCATGTCGGACATCCAGCCCATCACGAAGAAGTGGTATCGGCTCGTGCGGTATGGGAAAGCGCCGACTTTGCCGAATTGGACCCCCGAGGGAATCGCGGCCGATCCGGATCCCATCCGCTACTACATGGCGGACCGCGCTAGATTTTTGAGTGTCATGGACGTGGATTGGAATTGGGATGCGGCCGTTTCACGTGGCGAATGGGGGGATTGGACCTTTCCCAACCCAGAGCTGTTTTTCTCAGCGGTCGCAAGTGCGACAGCCGGGGCTGACGGGATTCCGGATGTGATTCCTCCGCCTGGAATGAGTGCAACGGAATGGATTCGAATTCTACAGCAGGCGGGACGATTGGCCGGGGCGGCCGGACGAAGGGTGCTCGCGGCGCTTGTGATGGTGAACTTGATAAAACAGATCCCGACAGCGCATGTATTCTATGAGAAGACGCACCGAGACTATCCATCGAAAATTTACTCAGGCAGGAGCTTCGGCATTGGGCTTCCAACCCAAATAATGATTTCGAGAAACAAGAATCATCATCGGAACGGTGATCACGGTGGTCCGGTTCTCAAAGCGTATATTATGCTAAAGGGGGTTCATAGCTACGCAGACAAAGCCGCCTTTGGTCGCGAGCAGCAGATGATCGACTTCAATGGCGGATTCAAACCGAACGACGGATACCTTTTGAACCTAACAAACTCAACCAATCAGCGGCGTGAGGTGGCCGCGGATAACATTGTGGGGCCGATGTTATGGTTTACGGCCACTGATGCGTTTGGTGGTTGGCTTGCGCCCTACTCTGGGGATACGCCCGAACTTTGGCAGCAATGGGTTTGGCCTCGGCAGGGTATGTATGGGTTCATTGAAGGAACGATCATAAAGATTGCACCGCCTGCTCAACTCTCTCCGGAATAAGAACGCAATGACCGATCAAGGACCAATTCGAGTCTGCTTTGGCATGGGCTGTGGTCTCCCTACACCATTGAACAAAGTAAATAGCGGCGCGTTGACTCGCTCAGTCTCAAGGCTGACAGTTGATCAGTTACTTGCGGTCGGTATTGCCCGTGATACTGAGGTGGTCTTGTGACCAATCTTCGTTGGACACGATTTCCCCACCGAATCCTTATAAAGATCAATGAATTCTTCCTTCGAATTAGTCCTTGGCGAATTGCGACAACCGAATGATCGCC
>CAMATV010000212.1 GCA_945861235.1 Opitutus sp. GAS368 | reverse complement strand
TCGAGTTTCTGGGTCGCGGCGGCAGGATCGACAGGCTTCGTTTCATCAGGCTTCTTGACTTCCTGAGCGGTGAGAACACCGAGCGAAAGTGCGGCGAGGAATCCGAGGCGAAGGGCCGCCAAGGCGGTGGGAATACGTGTGTCGTTCATAGGTGGTCGGCTGCCGATGGGTTTCCAGCGGCCAAAGGTGTGGTCTCAGGTGGCTAAGCGCTTGCCATGCCAGAGTCGCGTCCGACGCGTGGCAAGGGCGATTCCACCGGGGAGGAAACATCTGCGGTAGACTGCTGGGCGCAGGCGCAAAAAAGGCGGCCGGAAAAATCCGGCCGCCTGGGGGAACGGGAGTGGGTCCCGAAGAATGATCGCGTTACAGTGACTTGCGCAGCGCGATGAAGACGAAGCGACCCTGCGGACGACCGATGAAGGATTGGTCGTAGCCAACGCTGCTCCGGTAGAGGGGAGGCTCTTTGCCCAGTGCGTTGTCGATGCCGACTGTCACTCGGGTGTTGTTCAAGAGCGGGAACAGGCCGGCAGGGAAATCATAGCCGTAGTTCGCACTGACGGAGTAGTAGGGATCGACCTCGAAGCCATCGAGCGGGTAGCTGCCGTATGAAGGAATGTAATTCACGGCCACCGAGGCGTTGTGCTCCTTGCGATTCCAGCCGAGGTTGGCCTGACCACGCCAGCGAGGGAAGCCGTCACGCCCGGCATTCTGCGCGGGGTTGATCGTGCGCGTGAATCCACGAAACTTCGTGTAGGACACTGCGGCGCGCGACACGAATCGGCCGTAGTTCACCGTGCGCTTGTCGTAGGTGAGATCGAAGTCGTAACCCTCGACCTTTTGGAAGGCCAGATTCACGACGCGATCCAAGATCGCGACGATGCGACCCGGGACGGTGATCGTCGCGCCAGGGGCGAGCGGAGTGGTCGCATTGTTGGGGCCGGACAGAATGTTGATCGGATTCGCCGTGCGGTTGGTGAAGGTCTCGGAGCCGGGATCGCGGACCACGAGATCGGCCGTGCCGCCACCGACTTCGTTTTGCCGGATGTAGCCGGTGCCGGTCGTGGTGATGATGTTCGTCTGTTCGATATGGAAGAATTGCGAGCCGACCGACAGGCCCTTGAGCGCCTTCACGGGAACAGCGTAAACAAAACCGTAGCTATAAATCTTGGCCGTCTCGGGCAGAAGGTCTGGATTGCCACCTTGGCGGACAAGACGCTGCGTAGTCGAACCATCGAAGGGGTCGCCGGTCAGCGCTTGTGGGCGACGGAGGTCGGACAGGCCGCTGGGCAGAGATTGGGACTCGCCACCGAAGAGCTGCGGCAGTGTCGGCGCGCGGAAAGCGCGGGTCATCGAACCGCGAAGGACGAGGTCCTTGATCGGCTGGTAGCGGAGACCAAAATACGGTTTCACCCCGGAGCTGTAGCCTTCGCTAAAAGTTTCGTGGCGGGCGGCGACGCTGAGGTCGGCCTTGCGACGGAGGAAGCCGCTGTCGGGTTTGAACAGCGGCACGCGCACTTCAGCCGCGATCGACTTGACGGTACGACGGGCCTGGGTCGGATCGGACAAGCGGACTTGGCCAATGATATCGTTCAACTTTACGGAGATGTCGTCGTTGGCGACATTGAACTTCTCCTTGCGCCATTCCGTGTAAACCGCACCGCCAACGGCACCGGTGGGGAGATTAAACAAGTCACCCGACACCTTGAGGTCGGCGAGGTCGAGCGAGGCACTACCGGCTTTTTGGGTTTTCACCCGGATGTCGTCGAGGGTGCTCTGCGGCACCTTGTAGCCGGAGCCACCAAAGATATTCAACGCGTCCGGGGTGTTTTTGGCCAGCGAGGCGCGGAGGCGACTTTCACTGATGGCATTGGTGGTGACATCGGTCGCCTCGTCGTTGCCGTAGAGATAAGCGAAATCCCAATCAAATCGGTCCAGCACGGTGCCCTTGGCTCCGAGCAATATGGAGTAGGTATTGTTGGTGATGTCCGCTTGGCGCGCTCCAATATCCACCGGACGGTAGTCAAAGGAGACATCGACGCCGAAGGGATTCCAATAGTTCGTCTTGGGCACGAGGATACCGTTGTCCGATGCTGTCGAAATGGGCGACGGGGCCAGCTCAATATGCGACTTGTTTTGTTGGTAGGACAGCGCCGTATAGAGATTGATGTTCTTCGTCAGATCATAACTGAACGTGGAATTGAGCCCGAGGCGCTTGGTTTCCGGCGTGAGCCAGACGAAGTCTTGGAAATTGTAGAGGTTGGACGGCGTCGTGACACCGGACGTCAGTCGCTGCGCCTCAAACGTGGCGGCGGCCGCAGCGTTGAATTGACCGTTGGTCGGGTTCCGAGGAGCGCTAGTGAAGTTCGGCGTCGCCGAAGCGAGCGTGCCGGCGACTGCACCGCCTGTGCCGGGCAAGCGCGTGATCACCGCACCGGCCGCGAGTCCGGCGATATTGACCCCGTTCTGCCCATTGATCTGGCCAGATGCGAGACCGGCGAGAGCAATGCGGGCTTGCGGACCGGTCCCGGAGCGTTGATCGAAATATCCAACAGGAATCACCGCCGGATCACCGTATTTCGCGTCCTTGGAGAGATAGCGCGCGGTCAGATCGGCATTGTTGGAGAAGGTGGTGTCCTTGGCGGTCAGAGCCGCCCGGTCAAAATAGGTCACCCCGACCGTCGCGCTGCCTTTGCCCGAGGCAGCCCCGGCGAAGAGCGAGTAATTCTTTTCGGCGACGTCGGTTTTGAACGAATTGCCGTAAGAGGTCGTGACTTCCGCGCCGTTGAAATCTTTGCGCAGAATGATGTTCACCACACCTGCGGTGGCGTCGGCGCCGTAGACGGCGGAGGCGCCGTCCTTCAGCACTTCGACGCGCTCGACCATGGCCACCGGGAAACGGTTCAGGTCGACAAACGTGGTGCCACCGGAGGGATTGCCGGTCAGCACGGTGCGGCGGCCATTCACGATCACGAGCGTGTTGTTCGCGCCGAGATTGCGCAGACTGAGCGCAGTCGAGCCACGAACCGCGGCGGTGGTGCCGCCCTCGTTGATGCCGATGGAGCTGGACTCGGGGAGGTCGCGCAGGAGCTCCGTGAGATTGGTGCGACCGCTCGACTCGATGTCGGCGCGGGTGATGATCTTGACTGGGGAGGGACCTTCGAGGTCCACAGCGGCAATACGCGAACCCGTGACTTCGAATTTTTCGAGCTTCTGGGTTTCGTCGGTTTTTTTCTTATCATCAGTCTTCTTCACTTCCTGCGCGGCGAGAACGCCGACGCAGAGTAGGAAGGAAAGACCGAAACGGGCTGCCGCAAGCGCGGCCGTCGGGTGCGGTGTGTTCATGGTGTTGGGTTGTAGGAGCACGTGTTCTAGGGGGTCACTGTCGACGGAAGTGCCGGCAGGTTTTTTAACCCCAATGACATACTTGCCGCGCGAATGTAACGCAAATCTGAATTCAGGCAACCGCTGAGCCGGAATTGACTCTCCGAAGCAACGCTCCTCAGTGCTCATTTACCACAACATGAAAACAACGTTGCCCCGCCTGCTTGCAGTGATTGTCGGCTTGTTCGTCACCTGTGCCCACGCCCAACCCCCGCCGCCCACCCGTCCGGAGACGATGTTCGCCGATCCGGACATGCAGACCGTGAAAATCTCGCCGACCGGTCGCTACCTCACGTGGCTGGCCCCGAAAAACAAGCGGATGAACCTCGCGATCCAGGATCGTGAGACGAAGCAGGTCCGTTGGCTCACGAACATGAAGGAGGAGAACGTCGTGAACTACGTGTGGGCCAAAAAGGATCGGCTGCTCTTCGTCCAACAATTCGCCGGCCGGGAGCAGTTCGGGCTGTTTGCGTGCGATCCGGATGGGGGGAATTTTGTCGTGATCAATCCCCTCGAGCGGGTCGAAGCTGATGCCGATGGCCGCGGTGACGAGAGCGCCCCCGGCAGCGAGCGCGATCTGCCCAAGTCCCTCATCAGCCTCCTGCCGAAAGATCCGGATCACATTCTCATGGACCGCAGTCGCGGCCGCTCAGGGCTCGCGGACGTGATCAAGGTCAACATCCGCACCGGCAAGGAGACGATCGAGGAGCGCAACTACATCAACGCCCGCGCGTGGATCGCCGACGCCAACGGCGTGCTCCGCGTCGCGATTTGCACGGATCTCGAAGAGCCGATCCGCGTGAAATACCGCAAGGACGCGAAAAGCGAATGGCGCACCCTCGGCGAATTCAGCAAGGACCTCTCGCTGATTCAAGGCGAAGCCTCCCCGGTCGAGAAACATTGGCGCCCGAGCGTCTTTGCGAAGGACAACCGCACGCTCTACGTGAAGTCCTTCATGGACCACGACAAGTCCGCCATCCGGACCCTCGATCCGGAGACCGGCGAATGGGGCCCCGTGCTCTTCACTCATCCGCGCGTCGAACCGGGCGACCGCCTCGCCAACTACGTGTTGCGGACCGGTGGCTTGAACTCGCGCGCCGCGCCAGACGGCTTGATTTTTAACTCCGCCGGCGAACTCGGCGGCGTTGCCTACACCGATGAGTATCCGGAAGTGCAGTGGCTCGACCCCAAGCTGGCCAAACTCGCCAAAGACATCGACGGGGCCCTCCGCGGCACCCGGAATGGTATTATCAGCACGACGAGCGATGGTTCACTGATGGTCGTGCGCGCCGCGAGCGACCGCGATCCCGGCACGTTTTACCTCTACGACGCCGCCAAACAAGAGCTGAGCGAGCTTGGCCGCGCCCGCAAGGACATCGACCCGAAGGTGCTGTCTGAGATGCGTCCGGTCCGGTTCAAGGCCCGCGACGGCTGGGAAATCCCCGGCTATCTCACGATCCCCATCGGTCGGCCCACGACCAAAATGCCGATGCTGGTCGTGCCCCACGGCGGCCCCTACGGCCCACGCGACGTCTGGGGCTACAGCGACGATGTGCAGTTCTTCGCGAGCCGGGGTTACGCGGTATTGCAGATCAACTACCGCGGCAGCGGCGGCTACGGCCTCGAATTCCAACTCGGCGGCTACAAGGGCTACGGCCGCAAAATGCAGGACGATCTGACCGACGGCGTAAAGTGGTGCATCGAGCAAGGCCTCGCCGATCCCGCGCGCGTAGGCATCTACGGTGCTAGTTATGGCGGCTACGCGGTCCTCGCCGGCCTCACGTTCACGCCCGAACTCTACGCGTGCGGCGTCAACTATGTGGGCGTGGCCGATATCGAGAGCCGGGGCATCCCACGGAGTTTTGTCGGACCGCGCGTCATCCGGGAAAGCCTCGCCATCCGCAATGTCGATCCGGTGAAAGAAGCCGACATCATCCGGGCCACCAACCCTGTGGCGCACGTGCAGAACATTCGCTCGCCGCTCTTCTCGGCCTATGGTAAGAACGACCCCCGCGTGCAGTTCGACCAATGGCAAATGCTCGAGTCGCGACTGAAGCAGCACGGCAAGACCTACGAAATCATGGTCGCGGAAAACGAGGGCCATGGCTTCCGAAAGTTGGAAAACAAGCTCGAGTATTTCCGCCGCGTGGAAGCGTTTCTGGAGACAAACATGAACGTGCCCGAGGGCCGCGTGAAGGTGGGCCCCGCCGTCGTGGTGCCATCGGCGAAGAAGACGGAGTGACGGGTTGCCCGGCTTGGGTGGCTCGGGTCTTCCGGGAAATATCATTGCCGCCCGGCCCGATCACGGCGCGAGATCCCGCCATGAAAAAATCAGCCTTGGCAATCGGAGTTTGGGCGATGGCAGTGCTGCTGGCGCAAGGGGCAGAACCATTTTCACGCAGCGTGAGCGCAGACGAGTTTGCCTCGGCCGGTCTCGCCAAGCTGTCGCCCAGTGAATTAGCCCAGTTGGATGCGTTATTTGCCAAATATCGTACGGCGCGTGCCGAGCCTGCGCCCGCAGTCGCGCGCGCAGTGGGCACGCCTCCTACCCCCACAGCGCCGGCCAAATCAGCGCTGCGGAAAACCGAGCCTTCCGCCGACAACGACAGCCTCATCTCGAAG
>CAMATV010000211.1 GCA_945861235.1 Opitutus sp. GAS368 | reverse complement strand
GCGGCCTGGGCACCGGCATCGGTGGCGGCTTTGACGGCGGCGACATCACCCGTGACGACGGCGGTGACGAGCGCGTTGCCGACCTGTTTCATGGGACCGACGAGCGTGACGTTGGCAGACTTGAGCATGGCGTCGACGCCGGTGACGAGAGCGGTGAGACCGCGAGTTTCGAGGAGACCGATGGCTTTGGACATAATAGTGGGTGGTTGAGCGTGGCGGGTTGAGTGAAAAGAAAAGGGGAATTCGCGTGAGCTAGCGCGTGGCCGTGATGCAGCGGGCGGTTTCACGGGCGACGACGAGTTCTTCGTTGGCGGGGATGACAAAAATCTTGGTGCGCGCACTCGCGGCGGAAATCTCGCCTTCGGTTCCGCGGAGCGCGGCGTTTTTGGCGGGATCGAGCACGATGCCGAGTTGATCGAGTTGCGCGCAGATCGCGGCGCGAAGATCGGGATTATTTTCGCCGATACCGGCCGTGAACACGAGCGCGTCGGCACCGTTGAGCTCGAGCAGAAACGCGCCGATCCAGTGGCGCGCCGAGCGGACAAATACGTCGAGCGCGAGCTGGGCGCGAGCGTTGCCCTGTTGGACAGCGGCACGGATATCGCGGAGATCATTGCCGACGCCGGAGAGACCGAGGAGGCCCGCCTCTTTCGTCATCTGGCGCTCCGCTTCGGCGAGCGAAAGGCCGAGCGTTTTCATGACGAACGGCACGGCAGCGGAATCAAGATCGCCGACGCGGTTGTTCTGCGGGAGACCGGATTGCGGGCTGAGGCCCATGCTCGTGCCGATGGCGACACCGTCGCGAATGCCGGTGACGGAGCTGCTGCCGCCGAGATGACAGGAAATGATGCGCAGGGGCGCGGCCGCTGCGCCACTTGCACGCGGGGCGACCGGGGTCGCGCCGGCTTGATAGAGCAGACGAACTCGGTCCGCGATGTCGGAGCGGTCGAGCAACTCGGCGCTGCGCTCGGCGACGAACTTGTGAGACGCGCCGTGGAAACCGTAACGGCGCACGCCGGCGTCAGACCACGTTTGCGGAACGGCGTAACGCGAGGCGGACTCGGGCACCCACTGATAAAAGGCCGTTTCGAAGAGCGCGACCAGCGGGACGCCGGGGAGTTTTTCGCGAAACCGCGCGATCCCGAGCGCGTAGGGCGGATTGTGCGCGGGGGCGATCTCCTTGAAACCGTCGAGCGCGGCGATGACGCGGTCGTCGGTGTCGGCGCGCAGACAACCGGTGAGGTTCTTCCCGAGAACGGTTTTGAAACCAACGCCGTGCAGATCCGCCGTCGTGCGCACATGGCCGGCGGTTTGCAGCTCGCCGAGACAATCGTCGATCGCCTTGCCGTAGTCCGTGACGCGCTCGTAGCCGCCCTTGGCCAGCAGCTCGGGCGCGCTGCTGTCCACGCCCACGGTCGCATTCGCATTCGCGTCGGTGCCGCTGAAGCGGAAAAGACGGAACTTGAACGAGGTCGAGCCGAGGTTGGCGACAAGGATGTTCACCGGATTTTCGATTGGGCGGGCGACTGCCGAGAGGGAGGAGCCCGCAGGCGGGCGATTCGACAGCCACGCGGCGAGCGAATCGCCTGCCAGCCGTCTCCTCCAAAGGGCACGACTCAGTTCGCGGCGGGCTGCGCGAGCCACTTGCTGAGGCCGGCGAGGTCGTCGTGGGGGCGCGGGATAACTTGGACGGCGATGACTTCGCCGACTTTGCCAGCGGCTTCCGCCGCGGCGTCGATGGCGGCTTTGACCGCGGCGACATCGCCCCGGAAAAACCCGCAGACGTAACCGCTGCCGACGGCTTCGTAGCCAGTCATCGTGACGTTGGCGGCTTTGAGAGCGGAATCAGCGGCTTCGATCAGCGCGCAGAGACCCTTCGTTTCAATGAGACCAATTGCTTCCTGTGCCATGGTGGGTGGAAAAGTTGAGTGTTGAGAATGGAGTGTTGAGAGAAGGGAGCCGGATCAACGCGCGGCTCAGAGACCGAGCGTGCGGACGAGTTCAGCGTGCGGACGCGCGATGATATGCGAGCAGACGAGTTCGCCGACGCGCTTGGCCGCTTCGGCGCCAGCGTCGACGGCCGCGCGAACGCTGCCGACATCGCCCTTGACGATCACGGTGACCATGCCGCCGCCGATTTGGATTTGGCGAACGAGGGAGACGTTGGCTGCTTTGACCATGGCGTCGCTGGCTTCGACGCTGCCTACATAGCCCTTGGTTTCGACCATACCGATGGATTCATTCATAGTGTTCTAATGGGTGAGGATTGAGGTGGGTTGTGAGTTGCGCGGAAAATTTATTTCAGGAGTTCGACCGGCGTATCGGACTCGAGCGCACAGCCGTTGCCTTCATCGGTGTCGATGTGGACCTCGAGTTTGAAATCTGGGTGCACCCGGACGAGCAGTCGCTCAAAGGTGACGGCACACGGTCCGCCGACGCGCAGGCGCATGAAGTCGCCCTGCTTCACACCGTAAAACGCGGCGTCGTCGGGATTCATGTGCGCATGCGGCGCGGCGCGGATGACGCCTTCCTTCATTTCGAAAAAACCCACAGGACCCATCAACATGCAACCGGGCGTCTCCTTAATGAGACCGGACGGGCGGATGGGAATGTCAAAACCCAGGGCGATCGAGTCAGTCATCGCGAGTTCGATCTGGTTGAAATCCCGGCACGGGCCGAGGATGCGGAGATTTGAAATTACGCGACTGCGCGGACCGATCAGGGTAACGGTCTCCTTGGCGGCGAATTGGTCTTTTTGATAAAGCCACTTCATCGGAGTGAGCGTGGCACCCGGGCCGAAGAGCACCTCGACCGCCGCGGCAGTCAGGTGACAATGGCGCGCGCTGACATTGACGAGCAGTGGATTCGGAGCCTGAGCCGAGTGCGGGGCACTCTTGCCGAATCGCCGGTAAATCGCCCGCCGAACGAGATGTTCAATCTCAACGCGATGAGGTGATGGAGGCGGCAGCGACATGGTCGAAAGCGGAAGGGTTTGACAGAATGTCGCCCAAAAGATTCCAGATTGTCAAGGGAAGTCTTGCAGTATCTTCCATTATCTTCCATAAACTCCCAACCGAATGCATCCCGAAGAGCGACGCGCGAAGATCGAGGCCTATCTCCAAGCAGCTGAATTTGCTTCACTGGAGGAACTTGCGCAGCATGTAGGAGCGTCGGTCTCGACGGTTCGCCGCGACGTCGCAGAACTGGAGGAGGGAAAATCCATCCGGCGCACTCACGGGGGTGCCCGCATCTTGCAACCCAAGACGGACGAGTTCGTTTTTAACGTCCGCGACACTCACCAAGTTCCGGAAAAAGAGTCGATCGGAGAGGCCTGCGCGGCACTGATCGAGCCGGGCCAAAACGTCATTATCGACAGCGGCACGACCTGCTTTCACGTCGCGAAGCATCTCGGCGAAAAAGTCGCGCAAGTCATCACCAACTCGCTGCCGGTCGCCCATCTTTTCTCGGGATCCAATCGCCACGAGGTGCACGTCTCGGGCGGCGTGATCTATCCGCGACTCGGCACACTTGTCGGACCCGACGCGGTCGCCACCTTTTCCCGCATGCACGCAGATGTCGCGATCTTGAGCGGCAGCGGAATCGCCGAGGACGGCATCTACAATTCGCACGCGCTCATCGTCGACATCCAACGCGCCATGATCGCCGGTGCGGCCAAGGTTATCTTCTGCATCGACGGCACGAAATTTGAGCGCCGCTCGACGTTTTTCCTCTGCGACTTCGCCAAAGTCGACGTCGTCGTCACCGACACCGGTGCTCCCGCCGCACTGGTTGAAACGCTCCGCGCGCGGGGCATCAACGTGGTGCTCGCGGCCGTTTCGCCGCGTCACCCGACCGCATAATCGGTGGCGCCGGTCGGCGCAATCACGCCTCCCGCGAGTAACCAGCCGCAGGGTCGACGCTCAAAACACCGCGTTGTCGACCATCCGTAATTCGTCCACCCAAGCCGCGATCACCAGCATGGTCTTGCCGGATTCAACCTCGCGGGCGCTCTCCATCGAGACGCAGTTGACGATGGAGACATAAATAATTCTCACCCGCCGATGCTGGCCGAGAATGTGCGTGGCCTCGGCAATCAGCCGGTCGGGACTGCGGGTGCCGGCGGCGAACATTTCCTTGGCCTTGAACAACGCTTTGCTCAACGCGAGGGACTCCTGCCGTTGGCTCGCCGTCATCTCTTTGTTCCGCACACCCGCCGCCAGCCCATCGGCCTCCCGGACCGTGGGCACCACCACGATTTCCACGTCGAAACAAAGATCGGCGGCCATTTTCCGTACGACGGCGGCGCGTTGGGCGGTTTTTTGGCCGAAAAACGCCTGAGTCGGCCGCACGATAGTGAGGAGCTTGGCCATCACCGTGGCGACGCCGCGAAAATGATTCGGCCGCGACACGCCGTCGAGCGGCTTGCCGGTGGAGTCTTCCGTCACGAACGTCGAATAGCCCCGCGGGTAAATATCCTCGGCGGCCGGCGCGAACACGCTATGCGCGCCGCACCGCTGACACAGAGCCACATCCT
Organism: Opitutus sp. GAS368; assembly: GCA_945861235.1. Lineage (GTDB taxonomy): Bacteria > Verrucomicrobiota > Verrucomicrobiia > Opitutales > Opitutaceae > GAS368. The sequence continues at coordinate 1,487 of CAMATV010000211.1, read as the reverse complement.
CGGCGAGGCTCCGCGGGTAGTTCGCCATCACCTCGTTGGGCCCGAACTGCAGCGGATTCACAAATATCGAGACGATCACGACCTGCGCGGACTGCACCGCCGCCCGGATCAACGCCTCCTGCCCCGCATGCAACGCGCCCTGCGTCGCGACGAGCGCGATCGTTTTTCCCTGAGCCCTCAGGTCAGCGGCCACCGACCGCATCGCGGACACAGATTCGATTTTTTGCATAAGAGGGGTTCAGTTTTTGGTAACGACGGGCTTGAACAAACCTCGCGCGCCGCGTTTGTTCAAGTTTTTCACCCGTCTCGAACGACCTCCGCCCAAAGCTTCACGCTCCCTTTACCACTCCTGCCATGATTCGCATCAACGAAAACTACACCAAGCTCAAGGCCTCCTATCTCTTCAGCGACATCGCCAAGCGCGTGAGCGCCTACGTTGCCGCTAATCCGACGAAGCCCGTCATCCGCCTCGGCATCGGTGACGTCACCGAACCGCTCCCGCCCGTGTGCATCGAGGCGATGCACGCCGCGACGGACGAAATGGCCAAGCGCGCCACATTTAAAGGCTACGGCCCTGAGCAGGGCTACGCCTTCCTGCGCGAGGCCGTCGCCGCCAACGACTACACCGCCCGCGGGTGCCAGATCGACGCCGACGAAATTTTCATCTCCGACGGCTCGAAGTGCGACTGTGGGAATATTCAGGAAATTTTTGCGCAGGACGTGAAGCTCGCGATCCCCGATCCCGTCTACCCCGTCTACGTCGACACCAACGTCATGGCCGGCCGCACCGGAGCCAACATCGACGGCCGCTACCAAGGCGTCACCTACCTCGATAGCACTCCGGCCAACGGCTATGTTCCCGCCATCCCCGGCGTCGCCACCGATCTCATCTATCTCTGTTTTCCCAACAACCCCACCGGCGCCGTCGCCACCAGAGCCCAACTCACCGAGTGGGTCGCCTACGCCAAGGCCAACCGGGCCGTCATCCTCTTCGACAGCGCCTACGAATCCTACATCCGCGATCCCGCGATCCCCCACTCCATCTACGAAATCGAAGGCGCGCGCGACGTGGCGATCGAGTTCCGCAGCTTCTCCAAAACCGCCGGCTTCACCGGCACCCGCTGCGCCTACACCGTCGTCCCCAAGTCCGTTATGGCTTACGATGGGGCCGGCAACACTCACCCGCTCCACGCCCTCTGGAATCGCCGCCACACTACGAAATTCAACGGCGTCTCCTACCCGATCCAAAAAGCCGCCGCCGCCATTTATACCGATGCCGGCAAACAGCAGACGCGCGACCTCATCGATTTCTACCTCGCGAACGCGAAACTCATCCGGGAAGCCGTCAAGAGCTGGGGCTTCACCTGCATCGGCGGCGACAACGCACCCTACCTCTGGATCAACACCGGGCGCGATTCGTGGGAATTTTTCGATCTGTTGCTCAATAGCGCCCAAGTCGTCTGCACGCCCGGCGCCGGCTTCGGCAA
>CAMATV010000210.1 GCA_945861235.1 Opitutus sp. GAS368 | reverse complement strand
GTCTGCGCGCAGGTCGGGATCACGTTCTCCCCATCGCCGTGGAACCTCGCTTTTGCGATCGCGCTGCTCGCCGCGGCGCTCGTGTGGGTGCTGGTGTGGCGCACGCGTTGGGGTTATGCGCTCCGCGTCGCGGGACAAAATCAGTCCGCGGCCGTTTACGCCGGCATCTCGCCTTCGCGGATTATTATTCAAGCGATGCTCTTGTCGGGTGCGCTCGCCGGCTGTCTCGGGCTCAATGAACTCCTCGGCTCGCAGCACCGGATCCTCATCGATTTTCCCGGTGGCGCCGGCTTCGTCGGCATCGCGGTCGCGCTGATGGGCCGCAATCATCCGGTCGGGATCTTAGTCTCCGCCGTGCTCTTTGGCGCCCTCGCCCAAGGCGGTTCGCAGCTCGCCTTCGACCTGCCCAAGATTAATCGCGACATGGTCGTCGTGATCCAAGGTCTGGTGATCTTGTTCTGCGGTGCTCTGGAGAACGTGTTCCGCGCGCCACTCGCGAAACTGTGGCACGGGCGTCCCGCCCGTGGTCCTCAACCTACGGGCGGGACGCCCGTGCCGCGCTGACGATGGAGACCTACACGCTCATCGTTCTCACGCTCGCCGCCACGATTCGCGTAGCGACGCCGTTGCTGCTCGCGGCTATCGCCGGAATGTTCTCCGAGCGGTCCGGGGTGGTGGATCTCGGCCTCGAGGGGAAAATGCTCGGCGCCGCCTTCGCCGCCGCCGCCGTGTCCGCCGCGACCGGCTCCGCGTGGGCCGGGCTCGGTGTGGGGATCGCCGCCGCCGTGCTGCTCGCGTTGTTACTGGCATTTGCGACGGTCAGCCAGCGCGGCAATCAAGTCGTCGCGGCGATGGCCATTAACATTATGGTGGCCGGTCTGGGTCCGACGCTGGCGCTCGCGTGGTTTAATCTCGGCGGCCAAACCCCGCAGCTCGACGGCCCCGGCCAACGTTTCACGTCGCTCGTGTGGCCGTGGGCCAGCACCGCAGCCGAGCATCCGTTTCCCGGGCTGCTCTATGCGCAGCTTCTCAGTGGCCACAACCTGATTGTTTACGCCGCAGCCGCGTTGGTGCCCGTGAGCGCCTGGGTGCTATTTCGCACGCGCTTTGGACTGCGTCTGCGCGCGGTCGGCGAAAACCCCCACGCTGTCGATACGGCGGGCATCTCCGTGACTCGACTCCGCTATCAAGCGATTTTGATTTCCGGCGTGCTCTGCGGTGTGGCCGGCACCTATCTTTCGACGGCCGCGAGCGCCGGATTCACCCGCGATATGACCGCAGGCAAGGGCTATCTCGCGCTCGCCGCGCTGATTTTTGGAAAGTGGAAACCGTATCCGACCCTCTTCGCTTGTCTGCTTTTTGCGTTCACCGATGCGCTCGCCTCGCGTCTCCAAGGCATCGCGCTCCCGCTCGTCGGCGTCATTCCGGTGCAGGCGATTTTGGCCTTACCCTACGTGCTCACGGTGCTCCTGCTCGCCGGTTTCGTCGGCAAAGCCACGGCGCCAGCCGCCATCGGGGTGCCTTATTCGAAGGAGAAATGATGGCCGGACAAGTTGAGCGTCGCAACGTGGTGGACGCCTTCGCTCCGGTCGCTCAACTCTCAGCACTCAACTTTCATCACTGCTCCCCATGACCATCCACGATCGTCTCGCCGCCCATCTCACAAAAACTCCCGACACCGGACGCGCTCTCTTCGTTGCCGGCAGTGCTACCGTCGTGGGCGACGTCACGCTGGGCGCGAACTCAAGTGTGTTTTACGGTGCCGTGCTCCGTGGCGACATTGGTCGGATCGTCGTGGGCGAGGGGAGTAACATCCAGGACAACGCGGTTGTTCACCTCGCTGACGACCTCGATGCGACCATCGGTGCGTGGTGCACGATCGGTCACTCGGCCATCGTCCACGCGTGCACGATCGAGGATGAATGTCTCATCGGCATGGGTGCGACTGTCCTCGATGGTGCGCGCATCGGGGCGCGGAGTATCGTGGGTGCGAACTCCCTGGTGCCCCAGCGCTTCACGTGCCCGCCCGGCTCGATGGTGTACGGATCGCCCGCGAAAGTCGTGCGCCCGCTCACCGACGCCGAGCAACGTTCCCTTCGCCCGTGGGCGGAAAAGTATGTCGCCGTCGCGACGGCTCACGAGGCACGGGGGTAGGGCGAATTTCAGTCCTTCGCAGGTGGTCGCGGAATGGGTCGAGCCCAAGGCGGACGGAAGTCCGCCTTACCGCTCCAGCGTGAGAAACGTGTAGCGAAAATGATCGTCGGCACCCTCGCGTCGGGCCGTTTCGCGCCACGCCAAATGCCGCCACTCGGGCATAAACGTGTCGCCCGCCACCTCGGCGTGAATGAGGGTGAGGTACAGAATCATGGCGCGTCCGGTGGTTGCCGCGAGGGCGAGGGTCTCGGCGTAAATCCGCTCGCCGCCGCAGATCATGATTTTTCCGGGCAAGGATTCTGCAGCGGTGAGGGCATCGACCAAGGTCGCGGCGATCTTCACCGTCTCGCCGTCCAGCGCCGTGTTGCGCGTGATCACAATCGGCCGTCGGCCGTCGAGTGCGACGCGCGGCCAGGTCTCGAAACACACGCGACCCAGCACGACAATCTGGCCGGCGGTCGCCGCCTGAAAATGCTTCGTATCCTCCGGGATATGCCAAGGTAGCTGGCCGCCGCGACCGATCACGCGGTTCTCGGCGCAGGCGACAATGAGATGAAGTGGCTTGGGCATGAGCGACTCACTGAACCGATTTGTCTGGGGAACACACGGAAATCCTCGGGGTTTTTGTCAATCTGGACGGGTCATTCACTACGCGTTGCCGAACGTGCCCGCCCTCGTCGGGCGCACATCGACGCTGGGTCTCACGCAGGAGCCCGAGGCTTATGTGGCGATGCGGGTGAATAAAGGAATCGAGTGGGCACTCGCCGAGCACCAAGGATTGGCTCGCGGTGTGAATACGGAAAACGGCAAGATTACCTCTGGTGCGGTGGCGAAGGCGCTGGGGTTCAGCTGACGGGATTCAAAGTGCGCTTGCTAGGGCTGGGAGGGTCGCGAAGCCTACCAGCACCATGTCGTCCCGCTTCCTCGCTGCGCTGCTCTGCGCTCTCGTCTGCCGCGCCCTGCACGCCGACCCGATTGCGGCCGGCCCCGGCAAGTTTGAGTGCCCGAACGGCACCGAGCCCATCACCGTGTTCACGTACAAGCCGCCAACGTACAAAGATGGGCCGGTGCTCGTCGTCTTTCACGGAGTGGGGCGCAACGTCGAGGACTACCGCAACTTCGCGATCACTTTGGCCGAACGCTTCGGGGTGATCGTCGTGACACCGCTCTTCGACAAAGACCGCTTTCCGAGCTCACGCTACCAGCGCGGCGGCTTGCTCGACCCGAACGGCAAGACCCAGGCCTCCGCAGCGTGGACCTACGCGGTGATCCCGAAAATTGTCGCCCACGTGCGCGGCCTCGAGGCCAAGCCGAAACTGCCTTACTACTTGATTGGTCACTCGGCGGGCGGACAATTTCTCGTGCGGCTCGCGGCGTTCATGCCGGGTGAGGCGGTGCGAATTGTTGCCGCCAATCCGGGCTCGCATCTTTTCCCAGACCGGGTCCAGCAATTCGGTTATGGCTTCGGCGGCCTGCCCGACGAGCTGAGCAATGACGATGTGATCCGCCGTTATCTTGCGGCCCCACTCACGATCTATCTTGGAACCGGGGATAACACGCCCGAGCACAGTTTCGACGCCAGTCCCGCGGGCATGGTGCAGGGCCCCCATCGGCTCGCGCGCGGTCGGGCGTGTTTCGCCGCCGCGCAGACACTCGCGAAAGAACGCGGGTGGGCGTTTAACTGGCGCACGGTCGAGACACCCGGCATTGGCCACGAAGCTGCGTTCATGTTCGCGGCGAAGGAAGCGGGCGACGCCCTTTTTGGAAAATGACCGAGCAGATCCGCGTCTCCGCCGAAGTCGCTGCGGCCCTCGCCGCCGGGCGCGCCGTCGTCGCCCTCGAATCGACGCTCATCACGCACGGTCTGCCGTATCCGGCGAACGTGGAAACCGCGCTGGCGATGGAGGCGGCGGTTCGCGAGAGCGGGGCCGTGCCGGCGACGATCGCTGTGCTCGGCGGGAAGATCACCGTGGGCCTCGCACGTGCGGACATCGAGCGACTCGGGGCGCTCCCGTCGGGGACGGTGCGGAAATGTTCGCGGCGGGACTTGCCGATTGCGGTGGGACTGGCCGAGGACGCCGCGACGACCGTGGCGGGCACGATGATCATCGCGCACATGGCGGGTATCCGTGTTTTTTCTACGGGGGGAATCGGCGGCGTGCATCGCGGGGCGCCGTTCGATGTGTCCGCGGACTTGCTCGAACTCGGCCGCACGCCGGTGGCGGTGGTGTGCTCGGGGGCGAAATCGATCTTGGATTTGCCGCTCACGCTGGAGGTCCTCGAGACGCAGGGCGTGCCCATCCTCGGGCTCGGCACCGACTCTCTGCCCTCGTTCTACTCGCGGAGCAGCGGTCTGCCGGTCGATGTCTCCGTCGCGACGCCGGCCGAGGCCGCCAAGGTCGTCGCGGCGGCGCGGCGGCTCGGCGCGCAGCATGGAGTGCTGCTCGCGGTGCCGGTGCCGACGAAGGACGAGCTGCCGACGGAGCGGGTCGAGGCGGTGATTTTACAGGCTACGGCCGAGGCGGCGGCGCAAGGGATTCATGGAAAACGGGTGACCCCGTTTTTGCTCGGTCGCGTGGCCGAACTCACCGGGGGCGAATCGCGGCGGGCCAACTTGGCGCTCTTGATCAACAACGCGCGCGTCGGCGGGCAGCTCGCGGTCGCCCTGTGCGCGTTGGAAAACGCCGCCCAGCGTGGTGTCACGGCGTGCAACGATAATCGCGGTGGTTCGTCGGGCCCGCTACGCTCGTAGATTCCTCCCATGATCCGTTTTTTTTATTTTATCACCCTCTTGGCCGCGCTCTTCTCCCCTCGTAGTGGGTGGAGTGCGACGGGACCGGCGGTCGGACCTTTTTTCGAGCCGGCCCAGCCGTTTTTTCATTCGCAGGTTGAAGTCTTTGCGCCGACCCAAGGGAAAACGACGGGCGAAAACATGGTCGTGCGGGGAATTGTGCTGCCGCTGTCCTCGGCGCATTGCGTGTTGTTCGACCAAGAACTGCTGCGCGTCGCGGCCATTTGGCGCATTCCCGCCGGTCGCACGCCGGTCACGTTGGCCACGATGGCGCAGATTTCTTACGCCAATTTACGCCAGAAGGCCGGGGCGGGGCATCCGCGGCCGACTGGCCCCGTGTTGATGAGCACGGGCGTTTTTCCCGGAGTGGCCGGCGATAGCGGCGCCTTGCGCCACGACCCACGTCCGCCGGGTCGCGAAGGCGAGGCCGGTCGCGGACCGCTGCCGACCACGTTCGGTCGGTTCGACGGAATCGAATTGGCCGGAGCCCTCGCCGTGCTGCGTTATCACGTCGGCGCAACCGCGGTGGCGGAGTGGCACGAGGCCCGCAGCACGGACGGCTCGGTCGAGGTCATTCGACATTTCGAAATTGCGCCGCACACGCACGCGTTGGTGTTCGCGCTGGGTGTGGGTGGGGTGGAGCCACTGAGCGTCGTGGCCAATTCCGATGCCTTCGTGGTGGCTAAGCAGGACGCGGGATTTGTCGGCACTCTGGCACCGTCGAGTGTCCTGCAACGGGTCAGTGTCGCGTGGCGCTTCGGGGCGAGTGGCGTCGCCGGGGCATTGCTCGAGACACCGCCGCTGCCGCGGACGAGTGCCCAGCGGCGTTGGGCCGGCACCGTGACGGCCAGCGTGCAACTCGACGCGCTCGCGCAGAATGGTCTCGTGCTCGACCGCATCGCGACCCCGGATGACAATCCGTGGGCGCGACGCGTGCGCGCGGCCGATCTGGTGTTTCTGACTGACGACCGCGCGGCGGTTGTGACCTACGATGGTGACGTGTGGCTCGTCGACGGATTTGCGGATCCGCAACTCACGCGACTCACCTGGCAGCGCTTTGCCTCGGGGCTGCATGAGCCGCTGGCCATCGCCGCGCCGCAGGGG
>CAMATV010000209.1 GCA_945861235.1 Opitutus sp. GAS368 | reverse complement strand
ACGGTCCCGCCGCAGCCGCACGCTCCACGCATTTTTTTCGTGAGCTGCTCTTTCTCCGGCAACCCGATGCCCACAAATCCACTGACCGTCGTCACCGTTTTCCCCCCACGCCCACCGGTCTCGCGGCGAATTTCCACGCGCCCGCGATTTTTCTCCGGTGCGGCCTTCGCTCCTTGTCCCACGCCGCCGAGGTTCGCACCCGTGCCGCCGAACGTTTTCGCCGCGAGCGCCGCCGCCACCGCTTGATCCAAGACCGCTTTCGGCGCCACCGGCAACCCCACCCCACTCAACGCCGCAAACGGATTCTGCCCCAGTCCCTGCCCTCCCTGTATCGAAATTTTCTCACCACCGGCCATGCGTCAGGCCCTCCCTTCCGCCGCTCCGGCCGGCTTCCCCGCCCGTCCACCGCACGCTCCGACCGGAATGTCCGTCTCTCCGCCCAAGAACATCACCGCCTTCGCGTAACTGCGATTTCGCAAAAAATGTCCGAGTTGCGGGTGCAATTCCCCCGAAGCCTCTCCGCGCTCCAAATATCCGTCCAGTTTGACCATTTCCTCGGCAATCACCCGCCCGTCGGCAGCCTTAATGCCAGCCAAGAGAGCGAGGAGGGATTCTTTGATTTGGGTTTCCATGAGTGTGAGTGTAAAAACTAATCCCGCTGTTACCGACGTTAAGCGCCATTGCAATCTCTCTCCCGATCCGGCCCGCACTTGAATTCTGCGCCGCGCCCTGTTTCGTTGATTATTCCTTTTCTCTCAACGCCGCGCTCATCCGCGGCCCTCACCATGTCCCGCGTCGCCTCCACATCCTCCCTTCCCACTCACGCCAATGCTGCCGTCATCGAGGCGGCCTATGAATCGTGGCTCCAAAACGCCGACTCCGTCGATCCGACGTGGCGCGCCTTCTTCCAGGGCTTCACCCTCGGCAGCAACGGGGCCTCCCCCGCCGCCGCCCTCGCTTCCAGCGACACTCCCGCCGCGGCCACCGCCCCCATTATCGACAGTCTCAAGCAGTCGCGCGTCCACCATCTCATCAATACCTACCGCGCCATCGGCCACTTCGAGGCTCATCTCGATCCGCTCGCCAACCCGCCTGCCCCGCACCCCAAGCTCTCCCTCGCCCAGTTCACACTCTCCGACGACGACCTTGATACGTCGTTCGATATCGGCACCTACCTCGGCGGCGGCCAGATGAAGCTCCGCGACATCCTCCTTGCTCTCCGCACCACCTATTGCGGCCACATCGGCGTCGAGTACACCCACATCACCGACGTCGACGTTCGCCACTGGCTCCAAGAGAAAATTGAGTCCACGCGGAACCTACCCGATTTCTCGAAGGCCGAAAAAATCCGCATCCTCCGCCGCGTCCACAAGGCCGAGCTCTTCGAACGTTTTCTCCACACCAAATACGTCGGCCAGAAACGCTTCTCCCTCGAAGGCGGAGAAACCATGGTGGCCGCCGTCGATTCCATCATCGAGCACTGCCCGCACGTCGGCGTCGAAGAAGTCGTCATGGGCATGGCCCATCGCGGTCGCCTCAATATCCTGACGAGCGTCATGCGGAAAAATTTCGACGTCCTCTTCGAACAGTTTTCCGAAAACTACCTGCCCGAAACTGTCGGGGGCGACGGCGATGTTAAATACCATCTCGGCTACGAGGCCATCCTCGATACCGCCGCCGGCAAACCGGTCGAGGTCCGCCTCGCCGCCAACCCTTCCCACCTCGAAATCGTCAATCCCGTGGTCGAGGGCAAAGCCCGCGCCCGCCAACGCATCCGCGGCGCCATGGAAGACCGCAATCGCGTCCTCCCGCTCCTCATCCACGGCGACGCGGCGTTCGCCGGTCAGGGCGTCGTCGCCGAGACGCTCCAGTTCTCCCAGCTCCCCGGCTACCAGACCGGCGGCACCCTCCACTTCGTCATCAACAACCAGATCGGCTTCACCACCGAGCCCCGCGACTCCCGCTCCACGCGCTACTGCACCGACGTCGCGAAGATGATCGAGGCCCCGATTTTTCACGTCAACGGTGACGACCCCGAGGCCGTCTGCATGGTCGCGCAACTCGCCCTCGCGTTCCGCGCCAAGTGGGCCCGCGACGTCGTGATCGACATGTATTGCTATCGCAAACACGGCCACAACGAGACCGACGAGCCCGCCTTCACCCAGCCGCTCCTCTACCGGAAAATCGCCACCCACCCGCAGGTCTCCACCGTCCTGACCCGCAAGCTGGTCGCCGAGGGCACGATCACCGAGGCCAAAGCCGACGCGATCAAAGCTGAATACAGCGACGCCCTCGAAAAGAATCTCGAAAAGGCCAAAGCCTCCGAGACCGCGAAATCCGCCAAACGCGCCGCCGCCGCCGAAACCAAAAAATTCGCCGGTTCCACCGCCGTCTTCCAGCCCGACTTCCATTTCAAAAAAGTCGCCACCGGCGTATCCGCCGAGCTGATCCACCGAGTCGTCCGCGGCCTCGCTACGCTCCCCCCCGGCTTCAAACCCAACCCCAAAATCAAACGCTTCCTCGACGCCCGCGTCACCGCCCACCAAGACGGCGGCCCCATCGACTGGGGCTTCGGTGAGGCCCTCGCCTTTGGCACCCTCGTACTCGAAAACAAACCCATCCGGCTCAGCGGCCAGGACTGCGAACGCGGCACCTTCAGCCACCGCCACGCTGTCATCCACGACATGGAGACCAACGCCACCTACGCGCCCCTCCAGAACCTCGATCCCCAGCAGGCCCGTTTCTGCGTTTACAACTCGCTCCTCTCCGAAGCCGCCGTGCTGGGTTTCGACTACGGCTACTCGCTCGATTACCCCGATATGCTCTGCATCTGGGAAGCTCAGTTCGGTGATTTTGCCAACGGCGCCCAAGTCGTCATCGATCAATTCCTCGCCGCCGGCGAATCGAAGTGGCACCGCACCAGCGGCCTCGTGCTCCTCCTCCCGCACGGCTACGAAGGCCAGGGGCCCGAGCACTCCTCGGCCCGCTTGGAACGTTTCCTCCAGCTCTGTGCCGAGGACAATATCCAGGTCGCCAACATCACGACGCCCGCCAACTTCTTCCATGCACTCCGCCGCCAAGTGCTGCGCGACGTGCAGAAGCCGCTCATCGTCATGTCGCCCAAGTCACTCCTCCGCCACCCCGCCGCCGTCTCGAAACTCACCGAGTTTACCGCCGGCGGATTCCAAGAGGTCATCGACGACGCTCAGTTTGGCATAGCGGCGAGCGCCAGCGAGCCGACCAAGGCCCAGCGCCTGATCTTCTGCTCTGGAAAAGTTTACTACGATCTCTGCGACTACCGCGCCAAACACAAGATTACGGATACGGCCATCGTGCGTATTGAGCAGCTCTATCCGTTGCACAAAAACGCCATCACTAAACTTGCCGATCACTACCGCGGTGCCCGCCTCATCTGGTGTCAGGAAGAGTCGCAGAACATGGGCGCGTGGAGCTACATCGCTCCCCTGCTCGCGGAAATCTTTGGCGGGCTCCCGCTCTACGCCGGCCGCGACGCCGCCGCCTCTCCCGCCGTCGGCGCCCTCGCGCTCCACCGCTTCGAACACGCCGCGATGCTCCAAGACGCCTTCTCCGTGTAGGCGCCTGCTTGCAGGCGATTCCTCCCTCCCTCCCACTCCAGATTATTTGCGCCAATGAGCGCAGATTAGCACTTCAAAAACTCCTCTTCCACCATGTCCCTCCTCGAAGTCAAAATCCCGCCGATGGGCGAATCCATCGCCTCCGGTATCCTCGCCAAATGGCACGTCAAAGACGGCGATATCGTCAAAAAAGACCAGCCGCTCTTCGAACTGGAGACCGATAAAATCACGAGCGAAGGCACCGCGGAGTCCGCCGGAAAAATCGCGTTCAAAGCCGCCGCCGGTGACGAAGTTAAAATCGGCCAGGTGGTCGCCACGATCGATTCCGCCGCTAGTTCCTCACCCGTAGGCAGCCCCCCTGCTGGCGCGTCCGCCGCCGCCACTGCCGCAAAATCCACGGAGGCCTCGCCCGCCGTTCGCCGGCTCGCCGCCGAGACCAACATCGATCCGTCCACGGTCGCCGGCACCGGCAAAGCCGGCCGCGTCACCAAGGGCGACATGCTCGCCGCCGCCGCCCCCGTAGCGGCCAGCGCCAGCGAGCCGAAATCCCCCGCCCCCGTAACCGCGAGCGCCAGCGAGCCGAAATCCGCCCCCGGCACCCGCCAAACCCGCAAAAAGATGACGCCGCTCCGCGCCAAAATCGCGCAGCGCCTCGTCTCCGCCCAGCACGAGGCCGCCATGCTCACCACCTTCAACGAGGTCGATATGTCCGCCGTCATGGCTCTCCGCGCCAAATACCAGGACGACTTCGTCAAAAAGCACGGCCTGAAACTCGGCTTCATGTCCTTCTTCGTGAAGGCCGTCGTCCACGCGCTCAAGGAAGTCCCCGGCGTCAACGCCCAGATCGACGGCGATGCCATCGTCGAAAACCACTACTACGACATCGGCGTCGCCGTCTCCACCGACAAGGGCCTCATGGTTCCCGTCATCAAAGCCTGCGACACCCTCGGCATGGCCGCCGTCGAAGCGAAGATCGCCGACGCCGCCAAACGCGCCCGCGAAAGCAAGATCACCCTCGCGGACCTCGAAGGTGGCGTCTTCACGATCACCAACGGCGGCACCTTCGGCTCCTTGCTCTCCACGCCGATTATCAATCCCCCGCAAGCCGCGATCCTCGGCATGCACGCGATCAACGATCGCCCCGTGGCCGTCAACGGCCAAGTCGTCATCCGCCCGATGATGTATCTGGCGCTCAGCTACGACCACCGTCTCGTCGATGGCAAACAAGCCGTCACCTTCCTCGTAAAAGTAAAACAAGCGATCGAAGATCCCACCCGCCTCGTCCTCGGCGTCTAACTCAATCGTTCTCGTTCCTCGTTCTCGTGATCGTTCTCTTTTTTGAACGGCCCTCTCCCTGCCGGAGAGAACGAGCACGATGACGAGAACGAAGAAAGATTCTCACATGTCTGCTTCCTCTTCCTTCGACCTCATCGTAATCGGTGCCGGCCCCGGCGGCTACGTCTGCGCCTTCCGCGCCGCGCAGCTCGGCCTCAAGGTCGCCCTCGTCGAAAAACGCGCCACCCTCGGCGGCACGTGTCTCAACGTCGGTTGCATTCCGAGCAAAGCCCTCCTCGCCTCCTCGGAGCACTACGTCTTCGCCCAACAGCACGCCGCTGAACACGGGGTGAAACTCGGCTCCGTCGAACTCGACCTCGCCACGCTCCTCAAAAAGAAAGACACCGTCGTCACCAAGCTCGTCGGCGGCGTCGCCCAACTCGCGAAAGCCCGCAAGATCACCGTCATCACCGGTGCCGCCGCCTTCGTATCCCCCAACACTATCCGTGTAGCGGCGAGCGCCAGCGAGCCGACTGAGCTCACCGCCAAAAACATCGTCATCGCCACCGGCTCCGCCCCCGTCGAGCTCCCGTTCATGAAATTCGACGGCGAGACGATCGTCTCGTCCGACCACGCCATCCAGTTCACCAGCGTCCCGAAAAAACTCGTCGTCGTCGGCGGCGGTGCCATCGGCCTCGAACTCGGCTCCGTCTGGTCCCGCCTCGGTGCCGACGTCACCGTTGTCGAGTTCCTCCCCAAAATTGTCGCGACCTACGACGACGACATCATCCGCAACTTCACGCGCATCCTCCAAAAACAGGGCTTGAAGATCGAAGTCGGCGCCAAAGTCACCGGTTTTCAACGCTCCACTGCCGGGGCAACCGGTATCCTCACCGCCGAACGCGGCGCCGAGAAACTCTCCTTCCCCGCCGACAAAGTCCTCGTCGCCGTCGGCCGCCGCCCGTTCACCGACTCACTCAACCTCGCCGCCGCAGGCGTGCAACTCGACGACAAGAAACGCATCAAAGTCGACGCTCACCTGCAGACCACCGCCCAAGGCGTCTGGGCGATCGGCGATGTCGTCGCCGGCCCCATGCTCGCCCACAAAGCCGAGGAAGACGGTGTCGCCGTCGCCGAGTGGATCGCCGGCAAGGCCGGCCACGTGAATTGGGATCTCGTCCCCGGCGTTGTCTACACCGACCCCGAGGTGGCCAGT
>CAMATV010000208.1 GCA_945861235.1 Opitutus sp. GAS368 | reverse complement strand
GGGGAGTAGCCCGACGGCGCAGAGTGCGCTGGTGCGGCCACCGACCCAGTCCCACATGGGGACGCGGGCTAACCAGTTTTCGGATACGGCGGTGATGTCGAGTTTGGAACCGGCGCCGGTGACGGCCACGAAGTGTTTCGAGTGATCGAGGCCCGCGGCCTTGAAGGCGACGATGGCCTCGAGCATGCCGTTGCGGGTTTCGGCGGTGCCGCCGGATTTGGAGATGACGAGGACGAGGGTCTTCGCGAGTTGGCCACGGAGGCCGTTCAGAACGTAGTCGATGCCGTCGGGATCGGTGTTGTCGAAGAAGGCGACGGCGAGTTTGTCTTTGCGGGGCTGGCCGAGGGCGTGGGCGACGAATTGTGGGCCGAGGGCGGAGCCGCCGATGCCGATCACGAGGAGTTTTTTGAATTTACCCTTGGGGCCGGCGACGGTGCCCGCGTGGACCTTGGCGGAAAAATCTTTGATCGCAGCGAGTGTGGAGGTGATCGCGTTGGTCAGCTCGGGCGTGGGCGCGAGCTCCGGCGCTCGGAGCCAGTAGTGGCCGACCATGCGCTGCTCGTCGGGATTCGCGAGGGCACCTTTTTCGAGGGCGGCCATGGCGGTGAAGGCCTGCTGCATGGCGGCTTCCTTCGAGGCAAGAAAATCGTCGGGGAAAGGGAGGCGCGAGATATCGAGGGAGACGCCGAGGTCGGCGTAATGGTAGGAGTGGGCTTTAAAGCGTGACCAGTTCATGGGCAAAAGAAGGTGCGAGCAGTCTGGGATGAGTGGCGAGGTGATTAAGCGACCCGACCGGGTAGGCAAACGCGACGATGTTGTCGGCGGATTTTCGCAATCACGCCATGAGTGGGTGGGGAGAGAAGTTGCGGTGGCGTAGGCAGGGTGATGGCGGCGCGATAGGCTGACGGATGAATCAGGCTGCAGCGGGTGTTTTCTTGCCGAACGCGGGGTCAATCTTGAGGCGAGTGATGACGATGAACGAGGGGATCGTACAGATGAGGACCCACGTGAAGAAATTGACGTAGCCGATGTGGTCTTCGATCCAGCCCGCGGCCATACCGGGGAGCATCATGCCGAGGGCCATGAAGCCGGTGCAGATCGCGTAGTGCGCGGTTTTGTGCGGGCCGTCGGCCAGCATCATCATGTAGAGCATATAAGCCGTGAAACCGAAGCCGTAGCCGAATTGTTCGACGGCGAGGGCGGAGCCGATGATCCAGAGGCTGGTGGGCTGGAACATCGCGAGGAGCAAAAACGCCACGATGGGGGCGTGCATCGCGAGAATCATCGGCCAGAGCATCCGTTTCAGGCCGTAGAGTGAAATGATCCAGCCACCGACGAGGCCGCCGACGGTGAGGGCGATGATGCCCACGGTGCCGTAAACGATGCCGACTTGTTGCGTGGTGAGGCCGAGGCCACCGACCTCGCGTTTATCGAGCATGAAGGGCGAGAGGAGTTTGAGGGCCTGCGACTCCGCGAGACGGTAGAGGAGTAGCATCGCGAGGGCGGTGAGAATGTCGGGCTTGCGCAGGAAGTGGGCAAAGACGGCGAAGAACTCTTTGACAGGGTTTTGTCCGCTGGCGGTGGCAACGTCGCTGGCAGGTTTCGGCAGGGCGAAGACATGGTAGGCGCCGACGCCGAGAAACATGGCGGCGAGGAGGCCGAAGACGAGCGACCAAGCTTGCGTGACGCTGCCGGTGGAGGTCGTCCACATGCCGGCGAGGTAGACGAGCCCACCTTGGGCGGAGAGGGACGCGAGGCGGTAAAAAGTACTGCGGACGCCGACGAAGGCGGCTTGTTCGCCTGGTTTCATCGCGAGCAGATAAAAACCGTCGGCGGCGATGTCGTGAGTCGCTGAGCTGAAGGCCAGCAGCCAGAAGACGGCGAGCGAGAGCTGGAAAAACTTCGGTCCCGGCAACGTGAAGGCGACGAGGGCGAAGGCGATGGCGATGGTAAATTGGAGGGTGACGATCCAGAAACGTTTCGTGCGGAAGAGGTCCACGAGGGGCGACCAGAGCGGCTTGATGACCCACGGCAGATAGAGCCAGCTCGTGTAGAGGGCAATGTCGGTATTAGAGAGGCCGAGATTTTTATACATCACCGTCGAGAGGGTCATCACGACGACGTAGGGGATGCCCTGTGCGAAATAGAGGGAGGGGATCCACGCCCAAGGGTTGCGGCGGGTCGCGCTAGCGGTGGGGTTCATGATCAGGCAAGCAGAGGGGTTTTGCGTTTCAACGCGAGCACGCGGGCGCAGGATTCATCGATGCGGGATTCTTGGATACGGCCCGAGGTGACGGCGTTTTCGAGGATGGCGATGGCGCGGGGGGCGATGTCGGGATGGTAGCTGAGATTGTTGCCGAAGCAGAGGACGTCGATGCCGGCGTTGATCGCGAGGGGGAGGGAATTTTCTAGGCCGTAGTGGCTGGAGATGGCTTTCATCTCCATGTCGTCACTCGTGATGACGCCGGCGTAGCCGAGTCTTTCGCGGAGGAGGCCGGTGATGACGGCGCGAGACAGAGTGGCGGGGAGATCGGGATCGAGGTGCGCGTTGAATACATGGGCGCTCATGATCACGTCGCAGAGGCCGGCGGCGATGAGGCGTTGGAAGGGGATGAGTTCACGGTCGGACCAAGTGGCCGTGACGTTGACGAGGCCCAAATGAGTGTCGCCGGTAGCGCTGCCGTGGCCGGGAAAATGTTTCAGGCAGGTCAGCACGCCGTGGGCGCGGTGGGCGCGGATGTAGTCGGCGGCGTGGCGCGCGACGGCCTCGGGATCGGCGGAAAAGCTGCGGCGCTTGCCCTTGATGATCGGATTGTCGGGGTGAGCGTCGAGGTCAACGACCGGGGCGAGGTTGAGGTTGAGGCCGACGCCCGCGAGGGTCTGTGCGCTAGTGGTGGCGTGGCGGGAGGTGGTCGCGGAATCGTCGATCCGACCGAGTTCCTCGTGGGAGCTGCTCGCGGGGAAACCGTAGACAGCTTTGAGGCGATTCACCCTTCCGCCCTCTTGATCGATCGAGGTGAGGAGAGGGATGCGGGCGTGTGATTGGAAGTGCGCGAGGAGGTTGCGGACTTGGGCGGGGGACTCGATGTTGCGTCGGCCGGCGGAGCCATCGCTCATTTCCTGATCGAAGAGAATGACGCCGCCGATGCCGTGTTCGCGGATGTCGCGGACGGCGAGGGCGCACTCAGCGGGATGACAGCCGCGGAAGCCGACGTTGAGGAGTTGGCCGATTTTTTCGCGGAGGGTGAGCGACGCGAGGGGGCGCGCGAGCGCGGGCGAAAACGAGGAGGGGTGCGGTGACGAGGGGGACATGCGACCGTCCCAAAGAGAAAGAAGAAAGAGAAAGAGGAAAGAGAAAGATGGGGGCCGGCGCGTGGGGTGTCACGGAAAGTCCCGCCTCTCACGAGGCGGGCTACGCCCTCGACGAAGCCACCCGCGCCGGTCTCACGCCGGAAAGTCCCGCCTCTCACGAGGCGGGCTACTCAGCGTGGAGCTGACGGCGGTTGGAAACCGCCGCTCCGTTCGGGCCTACACGACCCAACCGGCGCGGTATTTTTCGCGGGTGAGCCACTTGCTGTTGCCGCCGCTTGCGAATTTGTTGCGCTCGGGATTCCACTTCGCGTTCGCGCCATAGTGGTAGGCGAAGTTCATGAGATGGCACGCGGTCACACTGCTCGCGCCGATCGCGACGTCGGCGATGGGTGTCTGGCGGGACTGCACGCAGTCGAGGAAGTTCTGGAGGTGGCTCTTGGGAGCGGTGAGTTTGATCTTCGCGTCGGCAAGAAACTCGCGCTCGGTGAGGACGACTTCCCGTTCCATCGACGTGGTTTTGTCGACTTCCTTGTCCCAGAATTTGTGGACCGTTTTACCGTCCATGATGAGTTCGAATTTACCGCGGTTGACATGACACTCGCCGAGGGTGCCGTAAAAGGAGACGCCCTTGCCTTTGACGTGGGTGAGGATGGTGCCGTCGGCGTAGACGAGTTGGGCGCCGCGTTTGGCGGTTTGCCAATCTTTCGGGGCGCGGATTTCGACCGGGCCGGAGCCATCCATGCCGAGACCCCACTGGGCGATGTCGATGTGGTGGGCGCCCCAGTCGGTGATCATGCCGCCGCCGAACTCCCATGTCTTCCGCCAGTCGGGGAAATTGGTATGGAGGCCGCGCGGGCAGAGAAACGGGCTGTAGGCGACGAGTGGGCCCGGGCCGCACCAGCGATCCCAGTCGAGGCCGGGCTCCATTTCGGCGGCGGGCTGGGAGTAGGGCGTGGCGGGATCGCCGAAGGAGACGTGGACGGAGTTGACGCGGCCGAGGACGCCATTGCGGACGAGTTCGCAGGCGACGCGGAATTCTTTGGAGGAGCGCTGTTGCGAGCCGGTTTGGAAAACGCGTTTGGCCTTGCGGGACTCCTTCACGAGCTCGACAGCTTCGTGAATGTTATGGGTGAGCGGCTTCTCGCAGTAGACGTCTTTGCCAGCGCGCACGGCGGCGATGGCGATATAGGCGTGCCAGTGATCGGGTGTGGCGATGATGATGGCGTCGATATCTTTGCGGGCGAGAACCTCGCGGAAATCGTTGTAGGCGTCGCAGGCGCGGTAGGTTTCGCCGGCCTTTTTCGTGTACGCATCGTCGACGCGTTTCTTGGCGTGCAGGCGACGGGTCGTGTCGACATCGCACACCGCGAGGACTTCGACGTCATCGCGATTGATAAAGCCACCGAGGTGGCCGCCCATCTGTTTGCCCATGCCGATGCAACCGATGGTGAGGCGCTTGCTCGGTGCGGTGGATTGCGACCAGACGCGGCTCGGGAGAATAAACGGTGCGGCGAGGAGGACGGCGGAGCTTTGGAGGAATTGGCGACGGGTGGGGATCATAGGGTTCGGATGACTAAATAGTGTGAAAGCGAAGGGAACGGCCCGTTCGAAATAACCAAACAGTGAGGGCGGCGGTCAA
Source organism: Opitutus sp. GAS368 (assembly GCA_945861235.1). GTDB lineage: Bacteria > Verrucomicrobiota > Verrucomicrobiia > Opitutales > Opitutaceae > GAS368. The sequence continues at coordinate 1,173 of CAMATV010000208.1, read as the reverse complement.
GTCTTTGACGTTACCCAACAACCATGCCGGATGGCGGGCGGGCCGGAATCGCGAGCAGGGACCGCGGGGCGCAGCGGACGTGATCAGCAGTGGCAATTTTCGCGTTCGCCAAAGTTTTGGTTGCATTCGATCCTGACGACCCTATCACCTCATTCTCTTTTCCACTACGCCTGCCCTCAATTCCGGGGTGACAGGGGGAACGAAATCTATGAGCCAACAGTTCAAACTTAACGTCACCGCACGCGCCCAGACTGGTCGCAGTGCATCACGCCGCCTCCGCAAGGCCAATCGCGTTCCCGCGATTCTCTACGGGAAGCACACCAGCCCCGAGTCGCTGACGGTGGATGGTCCGGAGTTCATCCGCTTCCTGAAGTCCGTCGCCGGTCGCGCCGTCCTCGTGCAACTCGAGCGTACGGATAAGGCCGACAAGGCCCTGTCGTTCCTCCAAGAAGTCCAGCGGGATCCGATCACGGACAAATATCTCCACATCGACTTCCAAGAAGTGAAGGCCGACGAGAAATTTGAAATCCGCGTGGCGGTTCGTGTCACCGGTGAGTCGTTTGGCGTCAAGAACCAGAGTGGCGTTCTGGAAATGAACACCCAACAGCTTCGCGTGCGCTGCTTCCCGAAGGATCTTCCTGAGGCGATCAACGTCGATGTCACCGAGCTCAAGGTCGGTGAGACCATCAAAGTTTCCGGCCTGAAGCCTATTGAGGGCGTCGAGTTTCTCGACCTCAAGGGCCAGCCGATCGTCTCTTGCGTCGAGCCTGTGGCCGAAATCGTCCAGGAAGTGGTCGCCGCCGCTCCGGTCGAGGGCGCTGCTCCCGCCGCTGGCGCCGCTCCCGCCGCTGGTGCTGCTCCCGCTGCTGGTGCTGCTGCTCCGGCTGCCGGGGCCAAGCCCGGTGCTGCTCCCGCCGCCGGCGCCAAGCCCGCGGCTCCCGCCGCTGGCGCCAAGCCGGCTGCTCCCGCCAAGAAGTAATTCTTGTTTCTTTTCCGCGCCACCCCGTTGCTTCAACGCAACGGTTTTCGGCCAACGTTCTTTGAGTTATGTCCATCTCGCTCGTTGCCGGTCTCGGCAATCCGGGCCGCGAATACGAAGCTACCCGCCACAATTTCGGCTGGGTGGTGCTCGATGCCTTCGCCAAAAAACACGGCCTCACTTGGAAACAGGTG
>CAMATV010000207.1 GCA_945861235.1 Opitutus sp. GAS368 | reverse complement strand
CTGGCGAAATTATTGCCCGTCTTTTGGGCCGGATTGGGTGGCCGCGTGGGCACCGGGCAACAGTGGATGAGCTGGGTGGGGCTCGACGACGCGGTGGGCGCGATTTACCACGCCCTCGTCACTGAACGCTGTGTCGGTCCGGTCAATGTCGTCGCACCCGAGGCGGTGACGAACGCCGTTTTTTCCGCGACGCTGGGGCGGGTGCTCGGCCGCCCCGCGATGCTGCCAGTGCCAGCGGGTGCACTCCGGCTTATTTTCGGAGAGATGGCGGATGCGACGCTGCTGGCGAGCACCCGCGTAGTGCCGGAGCGATTACAGGAAAGCGGCTACGTATTTCGCCAGGCGACACTGGAAGGCGCGTTGCGCTCCTGTTTGGGCAAATGAGTTCGGAAGCTGACACGCATCCCGAGGCGCGGGGTGTGATGTGGCGGTGGCGCGATGTGAGCAAGGCTTAGCGAAGGCAGCGGTGGAGTTCGCCGGTGAGCGTGCCCGCCGCGTAGTCGGGGCGCAGGTTGGCGGGCGTCACCGCTGGCTCGGCACGGCGTTGCAGCTCGGCAACCTGCACGAAGTCAGTCGCAAGGTGGCCGCGTGGTCGCGCGCCCCGGACGCCGCGCTCTGAAAGAAATTGGCGCTCACCCCAAACCCCAAAGCCTGACGCCGTTTGGCTCCTCGTTCGGCTCCCGCGGTGGCGGGCGGGGGCGGGATTGCTGACGCTGTGCTCCACGACTGACCGACCAGCTTTTGGCTATCGAACCCAATGAGAGTGAAAAATACCTCTGAAATTCATGCGCGGTCGTTTCGACCTTAACCGGGAAATGCTATTCGCGCAGGCGGTGACGGAGGCCGGCGATGCTGTCGCGGTAGATTTGCAGAACTTCCTCGCGCTGGGTGTCGCGGTCGAATGCGGCCTTGCTCAGAATCGCGGTGAGCGCTGCTTCTAGGTCTGTCACGAGGGATCGGGCGGCATCCGGGATGAAGATCACCTTGCCGCCCAGTTCGACGTAGACTGGGCTGGTGTGGGCGAATGGCGTTTCGCCCATTTCGTTCTTGGGGCCGCTGCCGCGCACGGGCAACTGCACGGGCACCGCGACCGCGCCGCTGGAATCCAGACTTCCACCCGTCACGCGCAGCGCGAGCCAGCTGGACGCGTCGAGGGTAAGCCGGAAGTTAAGCTCCGCTTCAAAGTGCCCTTCCACGGCGCGACTGGGCGCGCGGTGCACCACTTGGCCGTTCCGGATAAGCTCGAGTTCCCGGAAATCATGCCGCCCCGTGGCTCGCCCCGACACGGTGAGGATCTCCGGTTGCTCCAGCCTGATCGTGTCGCCGGCCTGGCTGGTGCCGACGTGAAATTCGAGGAGTGGCCCGTTGCTGATAAACGTGCGGCCCGCCTTGAGCGCCGCGAGCCAGCTCGGCACCGTGAGAGGGCCCTCCACTCGGGCGTAGACTCGCGAGAAATCGTAGATGAACCAGTCGGTGCCGGCGGAAAACGGCACCTTCAAGCCGATGTTGAGATAGCGGTAGAACGTGTCCGCATAGCTGCCCGTCGAGCCGCCGTCGAAGATGTTTTGGGCGTCGACGAGCCCGTCGAGCCAACTAGGCACGTCTTCATGCCCGAAGCGGTTGTGGCACCAAACAACGGTCGCGCGTTGGTCGCGGGCGCGCCCGATGCCGGTCCGGAGTGGCGGCCAGTCGGGGCCAAGGCCAGTGAGGCCCGCGCCGATGCTCACGGGTGGCACCCGTTCGGGAAGGTCCAAGAACATCACGTGGCCGTAACCCTCGCCTCCGCGCTCAAAGTTGTGGCGGTGTTCCTGGCCGTTGCCGAAGTGCAGATCGGGGCCGCCCAGACGTCCGAGATCCGCCAGGGAATACTCGTTGGAGATGTACTGGCGGTCGTCGTTCATCCGCTCGAGGTAGGAGACAAAGACGACGTCGAGGCCGTCGGACCGCGGCACGGCGCGCAGGTAGGAATCGGCCTGGGCGCGGGTGAGTTTCTGGAGGTGCAGATGAGGGTTGCCGGCATACCAGCCGCCGCGCGCGACGGCGGAAAACGTGGTGAGCGGGAGATTAACTTGGATCTCCGTCCGCCCCGTTGTTTCCAGGGACACGCGCACTCGCTCGGTTTCAAGGCCGGCGAACGCCTCGAGCGTGAACCGGCCGCGTGGCACGGGCACTGTCGCACCCGCGGGCAGGACAAACCACTCCTTGGCCGGATGATTTTGTCGCAGACCGAGGCCGCGGTTGATCAGGCCGGGCAGGGGGAGCGCGGAGCCGCCGGCCGACGTCAGGCGCACAAGAGCCGGCCGTGGCTGGCGGGTTTGCGCATCGAATACGCGAAGCGTCAGCTGGCATAGGTCTGCGGCGGTGGCGGGGGCGGGGGCGGGAGCGCGCAGGTCGGCGGCGGCGAAAAGCAACGCGGCCTCACCCGGGGCGAGGGAATTCCGGTAGGCCTGGCTCGTCAGTTCGTGCGCCATGGCGCCGGGGGTGCCAGACACGAGGAGCGTCGCGAGCAGGCGACCGGCGCCGGTGGTGGGCAGTGAAAAAAGCGAAGGCATTGCGGGATGTGGACGGGCCGGAAACTCGATCCTTCAGAGGGATCGGATTGGGGAGGGATTTATGAGTAGGCTCGCGTCTCACAGGCTAAACGTCGCGGTGAGAATAAAGAGCCGCGGATCGATGATGCGGTAGGCGATGATCCGGCCGTCACCCTCGGCGGCGACGGGCTGCAAGCGGCCGCCCTCCGTGACGTTTCGCGCGTTGAGTTGCAGGGTCAGGCCGACTTTGTCCGCAAATAACTTGGTGCGATACGTGACAAACGCGTCGAAGTAGGTGCGGGATTTGTCCCAGATGGGCTTGTTCGCATCGAGGGTCCTGATGATGGCGGGCGCCTGCTGCGTGCCGCGGAAGCCGATCGCTGCCTGATCTTCCCAACGCGCCGAGCCGCCGACCGTGAACCGCTTGAGCAAGCGCTGGTCGGTGAGCCCGGCCAGGCGGTAGCTGGTCAGGAAGTTCGCCCGATATTTGCGCACCTGAGGGCGGCTTTTGCCCTGCATCGCCTGGGCGATCTGCAGCGGATTGAGCACGTTTGAGGTGAAATAGCTCTGGGCCGAACCGCCGCCGTAATCCTGGGTGTACCACGGCAGATTGTTGCGCGGATCGATGATCTTCGACCACACCGCCTGGCGCTCGTCGATCCACTGCGTGACCACACCGGAAAGCGCGGCGTTGATCGACTCCTGCTGAGTGAGGTTCGCCTTCACCGTCCAGAAACTGTTGGGATTGTAGTTCACCTCGATTTCGGTGCCGCGGGCCGTGACGTCATCGACCGCCGATGGCCGGTCCGGCGGGTTGGCAATCAACTCCGCCGGCAAGCCCATCGTCGTGGCCACTTGTTGATTGAGTTGCTCCGGCGTCAGCGTTCTACCCTGAGCCTGCGCCGTCTCGGTAATCCAGGCTGTGGCTTGGCGCTGCAGATTGTAGAGGGACCCGGTGGCACCGATGTAGTCAAGCCGGCGGACACGCTGGGCGATGTTGGAGCTGTCGCCATTGCGCGAATTAATTTGCACCGTCTTGTAGCGGTTGACCCGCACCACGAGCTTGTTCTCGACGAGATTGAAGCTGAGACCGTAGTCCTGTCCCGCCCCGGTCGGATCCGGCAGAACATGGCGGTAAAGGTCGAAGCCGACGGCGGACGGCACAAAGCTGGCCGACTTGTTCACGGTGAGATTGAGCCAACTGAGCGGTTTCACCACGGCGCCGGCAGTCGTGGTCTTGCCCTTGCCGAGGATCCAATCGCCCGCCGCCCACGAGTTGAAGGACGCTTCGTCCATCGTGACGGGGTCGGGGAACCGCGGCGTCCCGCCCAGCCGACTGTAGCTTTCGTCCTCGCGCAGACCAAACGTCGTCACGAGGCGATCCTTGAGCAAGAAACTCTGCATGACCGCGCCCTGGCTCTTGAGGATGGTCCGGCTGTTGTTGAGTCCACCGGTGCCATTGCCCCCGGCGCTGGAAATGGTGGTGCCGATCCGGATCGGCTCGTTTACAAATTGCTGCGTGACGGGGTTGCCCCAGCGCAGGGGATAACTGCCGGGTTGGTAGGCGGTCGAGCCATAGTCGACGTTGTTGCCCTTGCCATCGCCAATGTAGAACCGGGGATAGATGACGTAGCCGCCCGCGTCGCCTCGGTTGCTGGTGGTGTCGGTCCACGCGTGGTTACTCACCAGACCGTCGCGATACGCATACTGCCGCGCCTCGACGTTTTTGTATTCGCCGTAACCAGAAACCTGATGCAGGCCGAGCCAGCGCAGCCGGCTCGTCTCCTGGCGCAAGTCGAGGCGGTAGGCAAGTTGCGCCCGGTAGGTGTCGCGATCGAGCGGCTGCTGGTTGGCTTGAGGGCGATCCAACTGGACGAAGGGCCGCAGAAAATAGGGGTTGGGGGTGCCATCGAGCAGGCGTTCGTTTACGTCGATCGTCACGGTCGAGGCAAACCCCTGCCCGGGTGACAGGGAGCCCAGAAGGTTGCGCGCCCAGCGATCGGCGTTTTCGCGGAAACAGCCCAGTTGCAGGTCGAGGGTCTGGCGAGGAGTCTGCAGCAACGATTGGTCCAGAATGAGCGATAGGGTCTGCGTCTTGTCCTCGAATCGGTTCATCGCGGCGACGTTGATCGAGGACCAGTCGTAGATAGCCTTGTTGGCGAGAACGGGATATTTCTGGAACAGGGGTTGCGTCGCCAAGTATCCGGAGGGATCCACCACCGGGGTCATCAGGCGCACATTCTGATTTTGCGTGAGCGGAGTGGTCCCCGGACTGCCGCGAGCCTGGCCGAGGTAGCTGAGTCCCGCTTGATCGATATAGGCCAGAATGGTCCCGATCTGGCCGGTAAGGTAAGCTCCGCTGGTGGGAATGACGGCACCGTTTATTTTCGCCGTCTGGGTGATCGGATCCCATGTCGGCGCTCCGACGCTGAGCCAGCCGCTGATGCCATCGCGGGGCGCGAGCGAGTTGGGCCGGTTGCCCTGCGCCTGGTAATACGAGTAGGCAGCGGACAGCGTGGTCTTCATGAGCGGCCGGAACTTCACCATGCCGTTGAGCCGGTCCGTAGCGAAGCCCGAAGGCTTGAGCGCAAATCCGTCGTGCTGCCGCACCGCGCTCACCCGCACCGCCAGCACGTCCGGTTTCAGCACGCGATTGAAGTCGAGGCTCGTGCGCCAGCCATCCTGAGTGTCGGCCCGGGCCACGACGGTGGTGGCATTCTTGCGTAGATTGGCGGACGCGGGCACGGAGTTCACGGTGCCCGCCGGGCTGCCGACGCCAAAGATGCTGGAATTGGGCCCGCGACTGATCTCGACCGCATCGATGTTGCTCGGATCAATCGGAGTGCGGCCGCTGGTCTCGAAGTTTCCAAACGTCGTATTCGCCGCGCTCACGCCCCGGATACGATTGGCGCCCTGGGGATTCGACTGCACGTTGTCCAGCGGCATGCCGCTGCTGTTGAAGGTAAAGTCCGTGAAGTTGCCGGTGCCCTCGGTGTTGGCCTCGTAGTTGAAGATGTCGTTGATATCGAGCAGGCCCAAGTCCTCCATCTGCTGCTTCGTCACGACCGAGATCGACGCGCCCAGATCCTCGAGCTTCGAGTTGAGACGGGTGCCGGACATCGTGTTTGTGGCCAGATAGCCCTTCGTGTCGGCCACCACCTCGAAGGGCGAAAGCTGCACGACCTCGTCTGGTTTCCCGCCCGTTTGCGGGGGCTGGGTGGTCTGGGCCGTCAGGATCGGTGCGATCGTTAGGGCGAGCGATGCACTGAGAATTGCTGGGAGACTGTGATGGTTCATGATGGCGGGGTTGAAAGCACTGGGGGGAATTGAATCGAGCCTCGCGAAGGCGGGCCGATTTTTCGGGGAAAATAAACGGGGTGGAGCTTCCGGACCAGATCGGATGCCGCATCGCGGGATGCGCAAGCTAAAAGGAAGTGGGTCCGGGCGGGTCCCAGGGTTCCGCACTGCTCAGCGACTAGCGTAGGGAAGTGATAACGGTTTACCGATTTTTCTGGCTAATTGTCGCGCGGAGTGCCAAGAGAGGGTGGGATGAACTGGAACCCAATGACAGAGAGCCTCCCCGCGCATGCGTTGCGGGAGA
>CAMATV010000206.1 GCA_945861235.1 Opitutus sp. GAS368 | reverse complement strand
TCAACGGCCTGCCCATGCCCTATCACGCGGTGCTGAAATACGAGCACATCCGCCGCGGCATGGATGATCAGTTTTTTATCGTCATTGAGACGCGCGATCCGCGCTTCAATCTCGCCAACACCAAGGCCCTGCTTGAAAAAGCCGGCGGGAAAAACATCTCCGAACTCGAGGCCTGAGCCATGCGCAACGTCTACCTCGTCACCGCATTCTTCGGCGTGCTCATTGTGTCCATTTTTGGATTCCGGGGCACGAAGTTCACCTCGCCCCCGATCGAAGTATTTCCGGAATGGGCCTTTCCGGGTATGAAAATTCAGCCGAAACCTCGTGCGCAGGGTGCCTCGGACTTTTTCGCCGATGGACGCGCCGATCGTCCCCCAGTCGAGCACGCGGTCATGCGCGGGATGCTGCGGGAAGACGACCACCTCAATCGCGGTAAGGATGCAACCGGTGCCTTTGCCCGTGGATTTCCGGCCGCACTTTCAGCCCCCATTGACCTCACGTTCCTCCAACGAGGGAAGGATCGTTTCGAGATTTATTGTGCGCCCTGCCATAGCGCCGTCGGTGACGGTGCCGGCATTACGAAACAATATGGGATGGGTGCGACTCCCACCTTCCATGACGACCGGCTCCGCAAGATGCCCGAGGGTGAAATTTATAACACGATCACCGTTGGTTCGCCCAACAAGAACATGCAGTCCTACGCCGACAAACTGGCACCGGAGGATCGCTGGGCGGTCGTCGCCTACGTCCGCGCTCTGCAACGCGCGCAGCAGGGTGGCGTCGCCGACGTCACCGACGCCGCCGGTAAACAAACCCTCGGTCTCAAATGAGCAGCACGCACGCAGCCACCGCCTCCTCGGCCCTCCCGTCTGACACCTCGACCGCCGCCACAGCGACCAAGGCCCTTACGGTCGGTCTCGTCGGTCTTGCGGTCACCGCTCTCGGTGTGGCCGTCATGCCCGATCGGCACGGCCCCGTGATGTCCTATTTGGTCGGCATCACTTTCTGTACTTCGATTCTGATCGGCATGCTCATGCTGATTCTGATTCATCACATCGTCGACGCTTCGTGGTCGGTCGTGATTCGTCGGCAGTTTGAGCACGCCCTGACCTCGTTCAAGTGGCTCTTCGTGCTCTTTCTCCCGTTATTGGTCCTTGCTTGGGTTAAACCCGGATTTGTCTGGCCGTGGATGGACCTCGCCCACGAGCTGCATGGTCATGGGACGGTCGGGACGGATATTCTCTATCAAAAGAAGTCCGGCTTCCTGAATTTGCACATGTTCACGGGCATGACGCTCGCGTTCTTTGCCAGCTGGGTCTGGCTCTCCGCGCGGCTCCGCCAGGCCTCGTTTACGCAAGACTCCGACGGTGACGTTAAGTGGACTTTCATGAATCGGAAGACGGCGGCTATGGGTCTGCCCATCGGCGCTCTGACCCTCAGTTTTGCGGCGATCTACTGGGTGAAGTCCCTCGAATACCACTGGTTCTCGACGATGTATGGCGTCTGGTTTTTCGCGAATTGCATTCGTGGTGCGTTGGCCGTCGGCGTGATCATCATGATCTGGCTCTGGAATCGTGGGGATTTTAAGGGCGTGCTGAATACGAATCATTTTTACTCGATCGGTATGCTCGCTTTCGCCTTCACGGTGTTCTGGGCCTACATCACGTTCTCGCAATATTTCCTGATCTGGAATGCCAACGTCCCCGAGGAAACCTTTTGGTATAACCTCCGTGAAGTGAACCACGATGGCTCCACGAACCAATGGTGGTATGTTGGACTCGTGCTGCTGTTCGGCCACTTTTTCGTCCCGTTCCTCTACCTGCTCTCCTACAAACACAAGGTCGTCCATTCGAAGATCAAACCCATCATGTGGTGGATACTGGCCGTCATCCTCGTCGACATGTGCTACAATATTTTACCGGCCCTGAAGGATGGGCACGGTGATTCATTGCCCTTCCTCTCGCTCAATCTTCTCTGGGTCCTGACGTCCGTCGTCGGTATCGGTGGTGTGTGCGTGTGGTCCTACTTGAAGAGTTTCCCGACGACCAAGCTCATCCCCATCCGCGATCCGCGCATCACCGAGAGCCTCACGTACCATGAGTGATTCATCCGCCCATTCTCCGCGGCCCGTGGCGCTGATTACCACGCTGTTTGTCTTCGCCGTTGTGGCCATTGGCTGGGTCGTCGTCTCCCGCCTCTATGAACCGACGTCCACGTCGCCACAAAACGCTGTCGCCGAAAATCTCCCCAAGGAATTGGCTTGGAAGGCAACCCCGGCGACGCGCAAGCAAGCCCTCGGCGAGCTTCGCGAGAAGCACGCCCAGCAGTCGACGTCTTATGCGTGGATCGACAAGAACGCGGGCGTCGTGCAACTCCCGATTGAACGCGCGATGCAACTGACGGCCGCCCACTACGGGTCCAAGAAGTAATTTTATTTTCTCGATGTCTTCGACCTCCACCCACGCTGAAGTCACCGCCGTCGATACGGCCGGGCGCTGGCCAGTGCTCCTCTTGCTCGCCTCCGGGCTCGGGTGGCTCGTGATCAGCGGCATCTGCGCTCTCATTGCATCCATCCAGCTGCATAGCCCGACTTTTATGTCGGCCTGTGAGTGGTTCACTCACGGTCGTGTCAGTGCCCTCGCCGAGACGTCCTTTGTCTATGGTTGGGCCGCCAATGCCGGACTTGGGATTGCACTCTGGGTCCTTGGGCGCCTCGGCGGCTCGACGCTGCGCGCTCAAAACTGGTCGATGATCGGCACGCTTTTCTGGAATCTGGGTATCACGCTCGGTCTCGGCGGTATCGCCACGGGCGACGCCACGTCGTTCGCCCTCTTGGAATTGCCCCGTTACGTGCAGCCTCTGCTCGTCGTTGCGTATATCGCTATCGGAATTTCCGGCATCCTCGCTTGGTCGGGCCGCCGCACCGAAGGCACCTATGCTTCGCATTGGTATGCCGTCGCCGCGTTGTTTCTCTTCCCTTGGCTGCTGATCGCTGCGCAGACGATGCTGCTGTGGAGTCCGGTCCGTGGTGTGCTCCAGCCGATTATCGATGGTTGGTATGTGCAATCGGTATTTTCCCTGTGGCTCGCCCCGCTGGCCTTGGCTGGCGCCTATTACGTGGTCCCCAAGATTACCGGACAGGCGCTTCCGAGCTACGAATTCGCGCCGCTCGCCTTTTGGACGCTCCTGTTTGTCGGAACGATGACTGGAGGCCGGCATTTGATCGGCGGTCCTGTCCCGGCTTGGATTCCTACGCTGGCCAACGCCGCGTGCTGGATGGTTCTTTTCCACTATATCGTGGTGACGCTTAATCTGCGGGGCGCTCTGACCGGCGGTGGCACTTCCCTCGCGTTTATTTCCTTCGGCCTGCTCGCTTACCTCGCCGGTGCTGTGCTTGATGCGGTGACGTCTTTCCGTGGCGTGGCCTTGGTCACGCAGTTCACGTATTTCACGACGGCTCAACAGCAACTCGCGCTCTATGGCGGAATCTCGATGCTGCTCTTCGGCTCGATTTATTTCGCGCTGCCCCGTTTGACCGGTCGTCCTTGGAATTCGGGCTCGTTCGTCCGCAGCCATAAGGTGCTCGCGATGGTCGGCATTTTCCTCCTCGTGGGTTCCCTCGCGGTCGCCGGCTTGATCCAAGGCACTGAGTTGAGCAACGCCACGACCACGTTTGGTGAAATCGCTGGTCGCACGCGTCCTTGGTTGCTGGCGGTTTCAGTCGCTCAGGTCCTTTTGTTGATCGGCAATATCCTTATGCTGGTGAATTTCCTGCGCAGCGTTTGCGTTCTGTGTTGCTCCGGCGCGGCTTCCGAGGCGGGGTCCTTCCGGCAGCCAACGACGATGGAGGTTCATGCGTCATGATGAAAAACGGCTTTTTCTTCTTCATCGGCCTCCTCGCCGCGTTTCTCTTGGGCTGGAGTAGTATTCCCCTTTTGGCCCACAAGCAATTGGGTGCGCTCACCCCATTCTACGATGACGGCGAGAGTTCATCCTTTCCGACGCGCCCTCCCGGCGTCGCGGCCCGAGGCCAACTCGTCTATGCGGATTTGGGCTGTGTGGCCTGCCACACCCAGCAAGTCCGTCGGCCCGATTTCGGTTCCGACAAGGCTCGTGGTTGGGGTGATCGCCAGAGCGTTGCCCGCGACTACATATTTCAAGGTCGCCCCCAGCTCGGTGAATCGCGCATTGGTCCCGATCTTGCGAACTGGGGTGTGCGTAAACCCCCGCTCGATGCGGCGGCCATTGCCCAGTTTCTTTTCAGCGGTGTGGTGAGCGGTGCCAAGGCCGTGAGCCATCCGCCGTTTCCTTTTCTGTTCGACGATCGTCCGGTTGACGGAGAGGTCGCGGCCGACGCACTCGTCGGCCTAGCCGAGAAAACGCCCCGCCGGCAGATTGTGCCGACGGAGCGTGCGCGGACGCTGATTGCCTATCTGCAGAGTTTGAACAACGCCTACGAATATCCCGAAGCACGTCATGTGGCACCCGCAGTTGCCAAAGAGGGCGCACCCAAATGAGCACGCCGTTGCATCAAGATCCACGCCTCGATCAAGCCGCCTCCACCGACGAGAGCTTGCTCGCGGCTCACGATAAGCTCCTCGGCAAGCAGCCGGATGAGAAGGGACGTTACAAACTTCCTCCGCTCCATCTCCTCTTTTTCTTCAGTGGTTTGATCTTCTTTGCGGGCACCTATCTCAATCGTTATTCTGGCATGTTTGATCCCCGCGTTTACAACGAAAACACGCTCCCACCGAGCGGTGAAACGGTTGTCGCAAAACTTGATCCGCTCGTGCTGGGGAAGAAGCAATACGATGCGATTTGCATCACGTGCCACCAAGCCAATGGCCTGGGTTTGCCGGGCGCGTTCCCTCCGTTGGCGGCCTCAGAGTGGGTGAGCGGTTCGGATGACCGTCTGATTCGCCTCGTGGTTTACGGCATGACCGGCCCCATGACTGTCAAGGGTGTGCTCTACAGCGCCGCCCCGATGCCAACGATCGGCAAGGTTGCGAATTCGCAATACAACCTCAGTGACGACAAGGTGGCCGCTGTCTTGACCTATATCCGTCACGAATGGGGTAATACTGGTGCGCCTATTACGACTGACCAAGTGGCAGCTGTGCGGAGTAAAGAGGGCGATCGTAAGCCTTACGTCGAGGCGGAGCTGCTCAAGCTCAACTAATTCTTGCTCGCACTCGTCTGCTGGAAGGCCGCGATGAACTCGCGGCCTTTTCGTGTCGGAGTCAGCGACCGCGCTCACTCCCCATCGGGGCTGAGCAGGTCACTCCCCGAGTTTTTTTCCCGTCACGAGGTGATTCTGCACGTAGTCGCGGACGCTGGCGACCAGCGGCGTCATCCCCCTAGCGTATCCGGTCGCCCGCAGCTTTGCGGTGTCGGCCTGGGTGAAATACTGATACTTGCCGCGCAAGACCTCCGGCATATCGACAAAGTCGATGGCGGGCTCGCGTCCCAGCGCCGAAAAAATCGCGCGCGTCAACGTGAGCCAGGTATTCGCCTCACCGCTACCGAGATTGTAGAGTCCGCCGGCTGCCGTCGCCTGTTCGGCAAAGTGCAGGGTCATCTCGACCGCATCCTTCACATACAGGAAATCGCGCATTTGCTCGCCGTCTTTGAACTCCGGTTTGTGACTCTTGAAAAGTTGAACGCGGCCGGTCGCGAGGATTTGTTGATAGGCCTTGTTAACCAGCGAACGCATATCCGCTTTGTGATCTTCATTGGGCCCGAAGACGTTGAAATATTTTACCCCGACGATTCGTTTTAACCAACCCTCCCGTTGCGCGTGCAGGTCGAAGAGATGCTTCGAGTAGCCATACATATTCAACGGACGCAGCCGCGATAACACGTCACTCCTATCATCCATGCCCTGCGCGCCGTCGCCATAGGTGGCCGCCGACGACGCATAGATGAAGCGGGCGCCGTGCTCCAGCGACCAAGCCGCGAGCTCTTTGGTCACGTTGTAATTGTTGTCGATGAGGTAGGCTGCGTTTTTCTCCGTCGTGGCCGAGCAGGCGCCGAGATGGAATACCGTGGAGAATTTTCCGAACGCCGCAGGAGAGTGCCGGAGCTGCTCGCGAAAGAAACTGGCCTCGACGTAGTCGGCGAATTTCAGCGGCACCAAATTCTTCCACT
>CAMATV010000205.1 GCA_945861235.1 Opitutus sp. GAS368 | reverse complement strand
AAGCTTCGTCGCAGTGCGTTTCCACTCGTTCATGCTCACATTCCTTTTTGCTCCGGCCTCGCCCTGATCGTTCCGCTATTTTCCACTACTCTCTTTCCATGCAAAACCGATTCCGCGGCCTCGTCGCCGCTCCCTTCACGCCCTTCAACGCCGACCGCTCGATTAATCTCGACGTCATCCCGACCTACGCTCGTTTCCTGCGGGAAAACGGCGTGCGCGCCGCCTTCGTGTGTGGCACGACCGGTGAGGGGCTTTCCCTGACGCTGGAGGAGCGTCTGGCCGTTTCCGCCAAATGGGTGGAGTCCGCCGACCAGAGTTTGCCCGTGATCGTCCACGTCGGTCACACCTGCCTCGAAGATGCCCGCAAACTCACTGCGCATGCGGCAAAAATTGGCGCGGCTGCGGTCTCGGCCTTGGCCCCGATGTTTTTTAAACCGCGCAACACCGACGAGCTTGTCGACTGGTGCGAAGCGGTCGCCTCAGCCGCGCCGTCCCTGCCGTTTTACTACTACAATATTCCGTCGATGACCGGGGTGACTTTCCCCGTTGCCGAGTTTCTCGCGAAGGCGGCCGACCGCATCCCCACGCTCGTTGGTGTGAAATACACCTACGAAGATTTCCCTGACTACGGCGCATGTGTCACGGCGGCGGGCGGTCGCTTTGATATTCTTTTCGGTCGTGACGAATTATTGCTCGAAGGATGGAAAGCCGGTGCCCGGGGAGCCGTGGGCAGCACCTACAACTACGCGGCCCCGCTTTACCTCCGCGTGCTGGACGCACACCAGAAAGGCGATGCAGCCACGGCGCGAACGTTGCAGGACACGGCGATCAAGATGATCGCGATCTGCAACGGCGTCGGCGTCACGCACCTCGCTGCCTCGAAGGCGCTCATGGCGATGCTCGGTGTAGACTGCGGCCCGGTGCGTCTGCCGTTGATGCAGCCGAGCGCCGCACAACTCGTCACCGTCCGCGCTCAGTTAACCGAAATTGGGTTCTTTGATTTCGCCTGCCGGCCTGTCGCATGATGCGCTCGTCAGTCCTTGAGTGAATTCGATTTGGACTGCAGGGCCGCCACTCGTCGCGGGGTGAACCACCGTTGCATCGCCGCCGACGAGCGCGTGAGGATCCGCGCACCGTGCGGGTGCTGGCTGAGGAGCCGGTCGCCACTACGGGGAAAACGAAGGCGGCCCCTTGCGCATCGCGAGGACTTTACTACAACCGATCACGTATGCCGATCTACGAGTACTATTGTCAGGATAACCACACGATCTACCAATTCTACGCCAAGACTCTGGCGCAGGGGAAGGGAGTGCCGAAGTGCCCGGACAATCCGAAATTCAAGCTGCGCAAGCTCGTCTCGGCCTTTGCGGTGACGACGGGCGGGAAAAGCGACGAACCCGCCTTGCCCCAGTCGGGCGCGGAGGCGGGTGATCCTGCCGAGGACGTCCGGATGGAAGCGGCGATGGGTGCGATGGAAAAGGAGTTTTCCGGTGTGGATGAAAATGACCCGAAGGCAATGGCGCGGATGATGCGCAAGATGTCGGAAATGACCGGCGAGAAAATCGACGGCGAAATGGAAGAGGTCGTGCGGAAATTGGAAGAGGGAGCGGATCCGGATTCGCTGGAAGAGCAGTTGGGTGGCGGTGAGAAGCCGGAAGGTGGCGATCCCTATGGCGACGACATGGGCATGGGCGGGATGGGTGGCATGGGCAGCGACGGTTCCCCGCCGAAAAATCCAAAGGAGGCGAAGCATCGGTTCAAACCACGCCCCCCGCTCCGCCGTGATCCGGTGCTTTACGACTACGAGTGAGTCCGCGGCCGATTTTGGCCGGGCGCGGCAATTCTGTTTGAGCCGGCGCGCAAAATAGCACGGATTGGATGGCTATGTCGTCATCGGAATTACTCGCTCGCATCGCCGCCGCCAAGGTCGCGGTCCTCGCGCAAACTGCACTGCTGCATCGCGAATTCGGTCGAGCTGAAAGTAAATGGAAGAGCGATGGCACGCGGGTGACGGCGACGGACGTGGCCATTTCAGAAAATATTTTCCGCGAGCTCGCCACGCAGTTTCCGGCTGACCAGTTCTTCAGCGAAGAACTGGCGGCGACGGAGGCGCCGATCCCGGTGACGGCGCGTTTTTCATGGGTGCTCGACCCGATCGACGGCACGAACAATTTCGCGTTGGGATTTCCGCACTGCGCGATTTCGCTGGCCCTCTGCGAACACGGGGAGCCCATTTACGGGGTCGTCTACGATTTGAGTCGCCGGGTGCTCATTCACGGTGGGCCGGGATTCGGACTCCAGGACGGAGCACGCGTGGCCGGCGTGAAGCACGCACCGATATCCCGGGAAACGCTGATTGGTTTTCACAGTCCCAGCGACAAACAGCTGATACCCATGGCGAGCGGCGTGCTCTCGCACTTCAAGATTCGCGGTCTGGGCAGTGCGACGTTGCACCTCGCCTACGTGGCGGCCGGCCGGCTCGACGGCTGCGTCGATTACAATGTGAAGATCTGGGACCTCGCGGCGGCGATCCCGCTGGTGCGGGCGACGGGCGGCGCAGTGCATTTTCTCAACGGCGAGCAACTGCCAATGCGGTTCTTTGATTTGCAGATGAAGCCAATCATCTACGTGGCGGGCAGTCCCGCGATGTGCGCGCGGTTGCGCGAGCTGATGAGCGGGTAGGCTGTATTCAGGCCAGCCTGACCGCACCGCTGCGGATACGCCTACCGGGAGCGCGCGAGGACCGCGAGCATGGCCAGCCCGGTGGCGGCGAAGCTTGGTGGCGGCCCCAACGGGCAGCCGCCACTGCTCATACCTGATAGGTCTGCAGTGGCACCGGATCGAGCACCTTGGAGTTGGGCGCTTTTTCGGCGAGCTGGGCCGCAAACCAATCGCGGGCGGCTTGGTCGCCGTGGGTCAGCACGATGCTGCGCGCGCCGGTCTGGATGGCGAACTCCAGGAGTTCTTCACGGTCGGCATGACCGCTTAATTCGAAGCGTTCGACGCGGGCTTTGATTTTCACCTTCACGTGCGCGGTTTCGAACACGAAGGTGTCGCCGACCTTGGAGGCGAGTAGTTTGCCGCCGGGAGTATCTGGATCGCAGTAGCCGACAAAGCCGATCGTGTTGTGCGCATTGCCGAGCAGGCCTGAGGCGAGCGTGTAGCTCGGAGTGCGCTCGACGAGCATGCCGGAGCTGATGATGTAGAGGGCGTTTTGCTTGGGGTCTTCGCCGGCCACGAGCTTGCGCGGGGTGGGCTTGATTTTTAGGTCCTTGATGATGCCGCGGTTGAAATTCACGTGCTTCGTCTTGCGGCTGATTTCGTCGAAATAATCGGCGAGATCCATCCCTAGACCGGAGGCGAAAATCGGACAATCGACGAGGCGACCGAATTTGCGGGCGTCGTGGATGATCGCGAGCACCTCCTGCATGCGGCCGAGCGCGAAGACGGGGAGGAGAAACGAGCCACCGCGTTGGATGGTGTCGTTAATGGTCGAAACAAGGCGGGCGACTTCGTTGACGCGTTCCTTACCGATCGGGCGCTCGGTGGTGCCGCGCGTCGTCTCGGTGATGAGCGTGTCGAAGTGGCCGGAAGGAAACTTGGCACCGAGGAGGGTGCGCTGGTTCTCGAAAAGAACGTCGCCGGTGAAGAAAATCTGGCGGTGCTTGTGGTGGAGCTCGACGGCGGCTGCGCCCGCCACGTGACCGGCGGGGTGAAAGATGATTTCGATTTCGTCCTTCGCGCCGCGAAAATGTTTGGCGTGGCCATAAGGGAGGCCGTTGAGGCGTTTGCCGATGCGATCAATCTCGTCGTGGGTGAAGAGCGGATAGTCGGGGATGTTGGCCTCGTCCTTCTGGCGCATCATGACATTGGCCGAATTATGCAGCATGCGCTCGATGAGCATGCGGCTGGACGTCGTCATAATGACGGGCGTGTTGGGGTGCTCGCGCATCACCACTGGCAGGCTGCCGATGTGATCGAGATGGCAGTGCGTTATGATGATCAGGTCGAGCGTGATGCCACGAATTTTGGAAAGATCAGGGGTCGCCGCGCGGCCGATGCTCTTAGGATTTAGGCCGCAATCGACCAAAATATTGAGGTCGCCGATTTGGACGAACAGCGAATTGGCACCAATGCCGCCGTCGCGGTTCAGGTCTGTGAGTTTCATGAACCGGACAGGCAAAACGATAACCTGGCGGAGAACGAGGACGAATTTGCGCGAATGTTTTTTGGGGCTCAGTTCCGTGGCGGGTTCATGTCGAACGGGGGCAGGATGACGTGAACCTTCGCGCCGAGTTCATTCACGCCGTGAAAACTCCCGTGGGCCTGGGCATCGGCGCCGATGACATGATAGCTGTTGTAGGAAAACTCTTCGCCCGGGGCAAGGCGGGGCGTTTCACCGATGATCTTGTCTCCCTCGGTCACGAGCCGGGTGCCGTCGGCGTGAGCGACGACCCATTTTCGACCCAGCAGGGTGACCGTGTGTTCGGACCGGTTCTGAATCGTGATAAAGTAGATGAACGCATGGGGTTTGTCGGTCGGCAGGCTCGCGCCGCCACGGTGATAGTGGAGTTTGTCGAGACGGGCGGTCAGACCGGGGAGTTCGCAGGAGGAGCTAGACACGCACTCAGGAGACTCGGAAACGCCGTGTGGGCAAGCGCGGTGTGCAGGGGTTATTTTTCGGCCTTGCCGCACGTCGCGACGCCGCGCAGAAACGCGCACTATGGTGAAACTTGCCCTGCTCTCTGTCAGCGACAAACGTGGTCTGGTGGAGTTCGCGGCGGTGCTCGTGCGCACGCACGGCTACGCCTTGCTCTCGACCGGCGGCACGGCGAAACTGCTCGCCGAGCGCGGTTTGCCGGTAACGGAGGTCAGTCAGCACACCGGGTTTCCTGAAATCATGGAAGGTCGGGTCAAGACACTGCACCCGAAGATTCACGGCGGATTGCTCTGCCGGCGCGACAAGGCCGACCACCTCGCGCAGGCGAAGGCCAACGCCATCGAGCTGATCGATCTCGTCGTCGTGAACCTCTATCCCTTCGAGGAAACCGTGGCGAAACCGAACGTTCATTTCGAAGAGGCGATCGAAAATATCGACATCGGCGGTCCCTCGATGCTGCGCAGCGCGGCCAAGAATCACGAGAGTGTGAGCGTGGTGTGCGACCCGGCTGACTACGACGCGGTGCTCGCGGCGATGGCTGGGGAAGGAAATTCGGCGCGTTTGCTCGAACTCCGCCGCAAGCTCGCGCTCAAGGTGTTTCAGCGCACCGCGAGTTACGATGCGGCGATCGCGCGCTATCTGGAGTTGCAGGCGGTCGAGCCCGACCTCGAGGCGATGAGCGGATTGCCCCCGGCGCTGACGCTGTCGTGGAAAAAAGCGCAGTCCCTTCGCTACGGGGAGAATCCGCATCAAAAGGCGGCGCTCTACGGCACGTTCCACGACCATTTTTCGCAGCTTCAAGGCAAGGAACTGTCCTACAATAATATTTTGGACATCACGTCGGCTACTTACCTGATCGGTGAGTTTGAGCGACCGACGGTGGCCATCTTGAAGCATACGAACCCGTGCGGCGTCGCGAGCGCAGACACGCTCCTGTCGGCGTGGGAACAGGCCTACGCCACTGATCGGCAGGCACCGTTTGGTGGGATCATCATCGTCAATCAAACGCTCGACGGAGAGTTGGCGAAGGCCATTGCCGAGATCTTCACGGAGGTGATCATCGCGCCGCGCTTCAGCGACGAGGCCATGGCCATTTTTTCGAAGAAAAAAAACCTGAGGCTGATGATTGCCAAGGGTGGCATCGGCGCCGACGCGTTGCAGGAAATGAGGTCGGTGGTCGGCGGTGTGCTGGTGCAGGATCGAGATCGCACCCTCGGCAACGTAAAGGAATTCAAGGTCGTGACGAAACGCGAACCGACCGCCGACGAATGGGCCGCGATGCTCTTTGGCTGGAAAGTCGGGAAGCACGTGAAGTCCAACTCGATCGTCTACTGCCGCGGCGAACAGACCCTCGGTGTCGGTGCCGGACAAATGGCGCGGGTGGACAGTTCGCGCATCGCGGTGTGGAAAGCGGGCGAAGCGGGGCTCGATCTGCGCGGATCGGTCGTGGCGAGCGAGGCAATGTTTCCGTTTGCGGACGGACTGGTCGCCGCGGCTGCGGCCGGGGCCACGGCAGCGATTCAGCCCGGTGGTTCGGT
>CAMATV010000204.1 GCA_945861235.1 Opitutus sp. GAS368 | reverse complement strand
TACTTCGGAATCATGCCGGGGAAGACGTAGGCTTGGAGCATGATGAAGATGCCGACGAGAATGGCGAGGGCGACGCTGTGCCAGAAGACGGCGCGCAGGATCGCGCCGGCGGTCGGGCTATCGGGGTGTCCGCCGGTGGCGACGCTCGCGACGACAATACTTTGGGCGTCGATCATTTTGCCCATGACGCCGCCGGAGCTGTTGGCGGCGCAAGTGAGGAGGGGCGAGAGGCCGAGCTGTTCGGCGGTGACTTTTTGCAGGTTGCCGAAGAGGACGTTGGAGGAGGTGTCGCTGCCGGTGAGCGCGACGCCGAGCCAGCCGATGATCGGCGAGAAGAACGGGAACCACCAACCGGTGCCCGCGAGCGCGAGGCCCATCGTGGTGTCGGTGCCGCTGTATTTCGTGGTGAAGCCGAGCGCCATCATCGCCGAAATCGTGAGCAGCGAGACGCGCACGCGCCACAGGGTCTGGCCATAAATGCGCAGGGCGCGGCCGAGGCCGACGCGCAGGGCGAGTGCCGAGGCGATGCCGGCCAGCAGCAGCGCGGTGCCCGTCGCGGAGAGGAGATTCAATTTGAACATCGCGGCGTCGGGCGTGGGCTTCGGCGCGACCGGCGGCATCTTGATCACGGCGTTGTGGAGCTCGGGCACGGGGATCTGCGGCGCATACCACGAATCGAGCAGGCCCTTGATCTGGGGCATACCCCAGGCGAAGACGAAGGCCGTGAGAAAAATCCACGGTAGCCACGCTTTCCACGCGGGGGAGCCCGCGGCTTCGGCGGCGGCCGCAGACGTCGGCCCGGACGTGGGGGCGGGATTCGCCTGTTCCTCGGCCGGTTTCCAGAACCGCATCAGCACGACGACTGAGAACATCGAGACGGCTCCCGCCACGATGTCCACGAGCCACGGTCCGTGGAAATTGCTCACGAGAAACTGCACGAGACCGAACGATGCGCCCGCCACGAAGCACGCCGGCCAGACGGAGACCATGCCGCGCCAGCCTACTTGTGCGGCCACGAGCCAGAAGGGGACGATGAGCGAAAAGAACGGCAGCTGGCGGCCCACCATCGCGCTGAGCTGGAGCAGGTCGAGGCCGGTGAGCGGCGCCAGCGTGACGAGGGGTGTGCCGAGCGAGCCGAAGGCGACGGGCGCGGTGTTGCCGATGAGCGCGAGCTTAGCGGCCTCGAGCGGTTTGAAGCCGAGCCCGATCAGCAGGGCGCCCGAGATTGCCACCGGCGCGCCGAAGCCGGCGGCGCCCTCGATGAAGGCGCCGAACGAAAACGCGATCAGCAGCGCCTGAATGCGCCGGTCGCCCGAGACACCGGCGATCTGTTTTTGAAGGACGGCGAACTGGCCGGTTTCAACGGAGAGTTGGTAGATGAAGATCGCGTTGAGGATGAGCCACCCAATGGGGAGCAGACCGAAGGCGGCACCGTAGCCGGCGGAGGCCAGGGCGAGTTTCACGGGCATGCCGTAGACAAAAATCGCGATGCTGCCGGCGACGGCGAGGGCGATCAGCGCGGCGAGGTGCGCGCGCACGTGCCAGAAGGCGAGCAGGGCGAGGAGGACGACGACGGGAATCGAGGCGACGAGGGCGGATACGCCGATGCCGCCGAGAGGGGCGTAGATTTGGGACCAAGTCATGGGGTAGAAGCGGTAGGGGAAGACGCGGAGAGGGGGAGACGCGGAGAAGGAGAGAAGGAGAGAGGGGGAGACGCGGAGAGGGAGAGTCGGCGACGTAAGGGTAAGCGTGGGAGCGAGGCACGGGTGCGCGGGGGTGGCGAGAAATTTTCGACGCGCGCGGCGGGGGTGACCGAATCGATCGCGGATGACTGACGGAGGGCGGACGCGCCGAGCTACAGGCCCTGAGTGTCGACGAGCCAGATGAGCGACGCGAGGGCGGCGGTACCGAGGTGGAGCTCGCGAGGGTTCACTTGATCGAGGGTGTCGGTCGTCGTGTGGTGGTAGTCGAAGTAGCTTTGGCAGTCGGGGGTGAGGCCGGCGACGGTGGCGTCCTGAGCGAGGAGCGGGGTGACGTCGGCAGCGCCGGCGCCTTTGATGAATGCAGCGATGCCGTAGGGCTCAAAGAGCGTGCGCCATTTCGCGGCGGCGCGTTCGTGGACGGGGCGCTGGGTGCTGCCGAGATTGCAGCCGCGGGGTGGAAGCCGCCGCTCGGTCAAAACCACTTTTTCTTTTTCAGGTAAATGACCATGAGGATCGTGGTGACGATCGTGGAACCCATGGCCCAAGGGTAGCCGTGTTTCAGTTCGGGCATCGTCTCGAAGTTCATGCCATACCACGTGCCCATCACCATGACGGGAATCGTGACGGCGGTGATGGCGGTGAGAAACTTGATACCCTCGTTGGCTTCGAACGCGGCTTTGTTGAGATAAATGTCGAAGGCCATCATGAGGCGCTCGTGATAACTGGAGGCCGTGTCGTCGAGGCGATTGAGATTGTCGCGAAGGTCGCGGAAATACGGGAGGAGCTTCGGGCGGATGAGTTTGCTGTCGCCGCGGGCGAGCCGGTCGATGACGTCGCGCTGCGGGCGGATGATCGTGCGGAGCTTGGTGAAATCGCCGCGCACGTGGAGGAGTTCATTGACGAGGGTCTTCTGCGTCGAGTCGCGGGACAGAACATCTTCTTCAAGTTCCTCCAGTTCGGCGCGAAGTTCTTCGGTGACGGGAGAATAGTGATCGACGATGAGGTCGAGCAACGTGTGGGCGATGCGGTCGGGGCCGCGAGGACCGGCGCCGGCGCTCTTGAGCGTTCGGTCGATGAACGTAGCGATGGAACGGAGGGGCGCGGTGTGGAAGGAGACGAGGTAGTCGCGGCCGAGAAAGAGATCGAGTTCGGTCGTGTTGAATTTTTCCGTACGCGTGAAATCGACGGCGTGGGTGACGATGAAGAGGTAGTCTTCGTAGTCCTCGACCTTGGGGAGCGAGTTGGGCGCGACGCAGTCTTCGATGGCGAGGGGGTGAAACTGGAAGACGGATTCGAGCACGAATTTCGTTTCTTCCTCGGTCGGGTTGTCGAGGTCGACCCAGAGGAGCAGGCCTTTGTCGGCGCGGACCAGGCGGAGGGCTTCGCGTTCGAGATCGGAGCCGACGAGTTTGCCGTCACTGAAGATGAAAGAGCGGATCATCGGGGTGGACCGTGGTGGAGGCGGAGGGCGATGGCCACAAAAAGGCGCGAATGACGTGAGAAATTCGCGCAGAACGAAGATGCCGTCGGTTGGGAACGGCTGACCGGACGAACTACAACCCGAGCTTTTTCTCGACCGCGGCGAGGGCGGCGATGAAGGCCTCGGGGGTTTCGGCGGCGAGGAAGGTGGCGCGGTCGGCGGAGTCGCGGAGAAGTTTGCAGAGGGCGCTCACGACGGCGAGGTAATCGCCGGGTTTTGACTTGGGGGTGCCGAGCACGAAGAAGAGTTTCACGATTTCGCCGTTCGCATCGAACGGGATGCCGGCGTTGCTGCGGCCGACGGCGAGGACGATTTGTTTCACGTGCTCGGTGCGGGCGTGGGGCAGGGCGATGGCGTTGCCGAGGCAGGTGGTGTCGAGGCGGTCACGGGCGAGCAGTTCCTCGTAGAAGCCGGCGAAATTGACGACGTCGGGATGGCCGTCGAGCAAGTGGGCGACTTCGTTGAGCGCGGCGGTGCGCTTGGTGCTGTGCACGTGGAGTGCGATGCGGGACGGAGCGAGGAGCGAAGTGATTTTGCCGGCCATGCGAAGAAGGGACGGACAGAATGAAAGCAGAACAATGGAATGCGAAAGCAGAAAAGTGGTGGCGCATGAAATACCGCAGACGGGCGGACAACGATCCTGCGACGGAGGACGTCGCGACGGGTGGAAGCGAGGGCGGCGCGAGCGGAATCCCATTGCGAGGGGCGGGTTGGCGCGCTGAGTTACGAGCATGAAAAAACTGGTCCTACTGGGAATCGTGTGGGTAGCGCTGGTGACGGTCGGGAGGGCGGCGGAAGAGGTTTTTACCAAGGCGGTGGCGAAGGGCGATTTTACCGCGGCGGGGTTGGGGAAGCTGTCGCCGGAGGAGTTGGCGCGGCTCGATGGATTAGTGCGGGACTACCAGAGCGGGGCATTGGCCGCGGCGCGGCGCGACGCAGCGGCGGCGGCGGAGGCGCGGGTCTTCGCCGAAGCGCGGCGAGCGGAGGGGGCGAAAGTCGTTCGGGCACAGAGCGAGGCTGGCGGTGAGAAAAAAACGGAGGGGGGGCTGCTGGCGCGGGCCAAGGTGTTGCTGGCGCCGGGCACGGAGATCGCATACGCGACGGTCGAGAGCCGGATCGCGGGAAATTTTACCGGTTGGGACGGACGCGCGGTGCTCACGCTCGAAAACGGCCAGCGGTGGCAAATAGCGAACGGAGGGAATTACAGCACGCCGCCGCTGCCGAGTCCGAAGGTGAAGATCACGCCGGCTTCGTTGGGCGGTTTTTGGATGACGATCGAGGGCGTGACGATGCGGGTGAAAGTATTGCCGTTCGGGGCGAAGTAGCGGCCGTTGGTAAATAGCCTCAAAACCACGGGCGGGACGCCCGGACCACGTTCCGGCAACGTCCAGAAACCAACGAACGTTGGTTTGAAGTGGGCTGGCGTGGCGGTTGGCCCCGGGCAGCGCGCCGCTGGCCTGACGAAAAAAGGCACCGACCTCGGGTGAGGACGGTGCCGGAAGAGAACGAAGCTGTCGTGGAATAGTGACTACGATGTGGGCGGCGCGTCCGGAGTCTTGTCGCCATCGCCCTGCGCGGCGGCTTCCTGCTCTTCGGCGCTTTCGACGATGCGGGCGACGCTGAGGAGTTTGTCACCGGCCGCGAGGGTGAGGAGCTTCACGCCTTTGCCGCCGCGGTGGACCTCGCGGATGGTGTTGACCGGGCAACGCACGCTCTGGCCCTTGGCCGTGAGCAGCATGATTTCATCGGTGTCCTTCACGCTGAGGGCACCGGCGAGTTTGATCGAGCCGTCTTCGGGGAGATCGATCGCCCAGACGCCGCTGCCGCCGCGGTTGATCAGACGATAATCTTCGAAGCGGGTGCGGACGCCGAGGCCGGCTTCGCTTGCGACGAGGAACTTCGCGTTGTGGTCGACGACTTCGATGACGTCGAGGTAGTCGCTCTCGAGTTTGAAGCGCATGCCGGTGACGCCGCCAGTATTGCGGCTGAGGGCACGGAAGAGGTCTTCGCCGGTCTCGGGGTCGCGCTCGCGGAAGCGAACGGCGAGGCCTTGGTGGGAGACGAGGATGAGTTCGTCGTTACCGGTGGTGAGCACGGTGCCGATGACGGTGTCGTTTTCGGCGAGGTTGATGCCGATGAGGCCGCCGTCGCGGGTGCAGGTGGCGTAATCGGCGAGGGAACTCTTTTTGATGACGCCGGCCTTCGTGGCCATGACGAGGAAGCGGTCCTCGGCGAAATCCTTTACGCAGATCATCGCGGCGATCTTTTCGCCCTCGGCGAGACGGAGGAAGCTGGCGACGGATTTGCCCTTGGAGGTGCGGGTGCCCTCGGGGATATCGTAAACCTTCTTGGCATGGCACTGGCCGATGCTCGTCAGGAAGAGGATGTAATCGTGAGTCGACGCTGTGAAGAGGCTCTCCACAAAATCCTCGTCGTAGGTTTCGGCGCCGATCACGCCCTTGCCGCCGCGTTTTTGAGAGCGGTAGTCGGCCACCGGGGTGCGCTTGATGAATGCGAGGTGGGAGACGGTGATGACGCAGCCCTCGTTCGGGATGACGTCCTCCATGCGGAATTCGCTGGCGGAACCGATGATTTCGGTGCGACGCGGCGTCGTGTATTTCGCCTTCATCTCGCCGAGTTCCTTGCGGATGAGAGCCATCAAGACCGTGTCGGACTCGAGGATGGCGCGGAGTTCCTCGATGACCTTCATCAGCTCGAGGTATTCGGCTTCGATTTTGCCGCGCTCGAGGCCGGTGAGCTGGTAGAGACGGAGTTCGAGAATGGCGTCGGTCTGGCGATCCGAGAGTGGATACTTCGCCATGAGGCGCTGCTTGGCCTCCTCTTTGTTGGAGGAGGCGCGGATAATTTTGACGAAGTCGTCGAGATTATCGAGGGCGATGATGTAGCCTTCGAGGATGTGGGCGCGGTCTTCGGCTTCTTTGAGTCGGAACTTCGTGCGGCGCGTGACCACGTCGCGGCGGTGCTCGATGTAGCACTCGAGGAGTTCCTTAATGTTCATCTGCTTCGGGCGCTT
>CAMATV010000203.1 GCA_945861235.1 Opitutus sp. GAS368 | reverse complement strand
CGAGGCTAGCGCCGGGGGGAAACGTGAGCTCGGGGCGGGCGTTGGCGTAGGTGGCGTTGTCGCGGAACGGAATGTCTTTTCCCGTGGTGCGATCGAAGAGCTTCGTGATGGGCAGCGGGCCATCGTCGGCGGCGCGCTCGGCCTCGCGGGTGATGCGCGTCCACACGGTGATGGAGTGGGCGGTGGGCTCGGTGAGCTTGATGCCGGTGGCCTGGTGGGCGTGGGCCGCGGTGGCGAGGGCCGTGGCGAGCGAGAGCAGCCCGAGGGTGTGGGAGTGATTCATGGTGAGGAGGAGGGAGCGTTGCAGGTAAAGCGCCGGCCGACCAGCGTGGCGAGCCACGGCATGGAACGGTCGACGGCAGCGAGAGCAAGAGGGATGAAGCGGGACGGCGCGAGCAATTGCCGGTGAAGTACGCGACTATCGACCGCGTGGCGGGTGAAAAGGGGTGTGCAACGAGGGGAAAAAGAGGGGTTCGCACAGATGGAGCCGGTCGAGGAAGGCGCCGACCGCAGTGTGAGGGGAGAGGAGACTGGGGCAGATCTCGCCGCGTGCGGGGGGAGTGCGGCGAGGCCTTGGCAACGCGGTGGGGTCGGGCGACAGGATCAGTCCTGGGATTCTTAGAATGTACTGTGCGCGTCTTGAGGTGAGGGGTGAATTACGGGCAAGATGCGAGCGGGAAGGGGAGACAGGATTTGTTGGGATCGGACAAAACCCTTGACTCTCCGGCGGGCGTTTGAGTCTTTGGCCGACTTAAATTCATCTACGATTATGGCCAACACTAAATCTGCCATCAAAGCAGCGCGCAAATCAGCCCGTCTCCAAACTCGCAATCAAGGCGCCAAGACCCGCCTGAAGACGCTTCACAAGAAGCTCAATGCGGCTGTCACCTCCAAGGATGCCGCCGCCAGCAAGACTGCGGCCGTGGCCTACACCTCAGCGATGGATAAGGCCGTCAAGTCGGGCGTCGTTCACAAGAACGCCGCTTCCCGCGCCAAGGCCAAGATCGCGAAGATCGTCTTCGCGAAGTAAGCCGACGGACCGGTCAGGATTTTTTCTGGCGGACCCCGCACTCACCGAGTGGCGGGGTTTTGTCGTTTTAATGGGGAGGAAAGGGGCTGGCGCGAAACCTGATGGTCTGATGCGGGGAGGAGGCGGACGCTGCTTGCGGGCTCGGCCTGCGGGCTCCCATGATCGCGACGCGTGGATTTTCCTGCCCATAACACTCCGATCACCCGGCATTTCCTCTCCTGGGAACGTCCGCTATTGGCGCAAGCGGTCGAGTGGCTGGCGGCGGGTTGGGGCGGCGAGGCTCCGCTCGATCTGGCGAATCGGTTGGTGGTGGTGCCGACGCGGCAAGCGGGTCGGCGGCTGCGCGAGGCGCTGGCCGAACACGCGAGCCGCCGAGGGCAGGCGGTGTTTCCGCCGCGCGTAGTGACGCCTGATGCCCTGCTGACGCACGGTTTGCCGACGGGGGCGGCGGCGCGGATCGAATCGCTGCTCGCTTGGGTGGAAGTATTGCGGGAAGTGGATTTGGCCGATTGCCGGGACGTGTTTCCCGTCGATCCACCGGAGCGCAATGCGGCTTGGGCGCTCGCGCTCGGCGCGGAATTTGGGCGGCTGCAAGTGGCGTTGGGCGAGGGTGGCCTGCGGATGGCGGACGTCGTGGGACGGGTGGGCGCGGAATGTCCCGAAACGGAGCGCTGGCGTCAGCTCGGCGCGTTGGAGAGTCGCTACGACGAAAAACTGGCGGGGATTGGGCGGTGCGACGAGAAGGCGGTACGGATCGCGGCGGCTGGCGATCCGCTTTTACCGGCGGGGGTGGAAAAAATCGTGGTGCTGGGGACGCCCGATCCGTTGCCCTTGGCGCTGCGCGCGCTGGCGGCGCACGCAGGGAAGGGAGTGCGGGTGGACGTGGTGGTGTATGCGCCGGCAGAGGAGTCGGAAAACTTCGATGGCTGGGGACGGCCGGTGGTGGCGCGGTGGGAGCGGCGATTGATCACGTTGCGCTGCTTTGAGCAGCGGGTGCGGGTCTGCGCCAATCCGGCGGCCCAAGCGGAGTACCTAGTGACGGCGGCGCGGAGCTACGCCCGAGCGGAAGGCGTGCTCGGTGTTGGCGTTGCGGATACGGAAGTGCTGCCGCTCGCGGAGCGAGCCCTAGCGCGGGCGGGAATCGTGGCCTTCAATCCCGAAGGTAAGGCGCGAGCGCAGGACGGACTGCACGCGCTCTTGGTGGCTTTGGCGGAGTGGGCGGCCCTGCCGAGTTTCGAGGCAGGGGCAGCGGTGCTGCGCTGTCCGGATGTGCTCGCATGGTTGCGGGCGCGGGCGGCGGGGAGATTTTCGGCCGCAGAGATGTTGCGGGAACTCGATTCATTGCGAGCCAAGCATCTGCCGCCGACGCTCGCTGCGGCGCGGTTGCACGCGGATAGTTTTCCGGTGGCGACGGTCGGGCTGACCGCGCTGGGGGAATTGCGTGCCGTGCTGACGACCGGGACGTTTCCGGACAATGCGGCGGCGGCGTTAGTGATGATTTTCGGGGCGCGGCGGATTGATCCGGGCGCGGCGCTCGCGGAATCGGCGGTGGCCTGGACGGCGACATTGCGCGAGGCGGGACGGGCGCTGGCCGGTTGGGGCGGTGCGGAGCTAACGCTCGCGGAGCGGTGGGCCGTGGCACTCGGGGCATTTGCGGCGGAGGTGAGGACGGCGGAACGACCGGCGGGTGCGCTCGATTTGCTCGGCTGGCTGGAGCTATTGTGGGAGGACGCGCCGCATCTTGTGGTGGCCGGGGTCAACGATGGAAACGTGCCCGAGGCGACCGTGGGCGACGTGTTTTTGCCGGAGGCATTGCGGGTCAGCCTCGGGCTCAACACCAATGCGGAGCGGTTTGCCCGGGATGCGTATCTGCTGACCGCGCTGGCGGCGTGGCGGCATGGCGACACCGGACGCATGGACGTGTTGCTGGGGAAAACCTCGAACGCGGGTGATCCACTGCGGCCGTCGCGGCTGCTGTTGCGCTGCGCCGAGGCGGAGCTGCCGCAGAGGGTGGAGCAGCTGTTTCGCAAAGTGGAGGCGTCACGCCCCAATCTGCCCTGGGCGCGGGCCTGGCCGATGCGGCCCCGGGTGGTCGCGTCGCCGAATAAAATATCCGTGACGGCGCTGCGGGACTGGTTGGCGTGCCCGTTGCGATTTTATCTGCGGCATGGACTGCGCATGGCGCGGGTCGATCCGGCCAAGGATGAACTCGATGCGGGCGACTTCGGGACCCTCGTGCACTCAGCATTGCAGCAGCTTGGCGAAAGCGAGGCGATGCAAAATTGCGTCGACGCGGACCGGATACGGGAATTTTTACTGGAGCAATTCGAACGCGTGGCGCGTGTG
The DNA here is from genome assembly GCA_945861235.1 of Opitutus sp. GAS368. Classification (GTDB taxonomy): domain Bacteria; phylum Verrucomicrobiota; class Verrucomicrobiia; order Opitutales; family Opitutaceae; genus GAS368. Next base: position 2,842 of record CAMATV010000203.1, on the reverse strand, counting down.
CGCTACGGGACGGAGCTGACGCTGCCACTCGTGGTGCAGTTGGAGTCGGCGCGGCAACGTCTGCGCGCGACGGCGGAGGTGGAGGCCCGCGAGCGCGCCGACGGTTGGCGCACGGTGGAGGTCGAGTGGAAATTTTCGTTTCCGCTCGGTGGGCTGACAATCAGTGGAAAGATTGACCGAATCGACCGGCACGTGGATGGGCGCGTGCGCGTGCTCGACTACAAGACGGGCGACACGGTGGTGGAGCCGGACGAAGCGCATGGGCGTGCGGTGCGCCCCGAGGATGACGGGCGGCCGGAGTGGATGCGTTGGGCGGACGCGGAAGGAAAAATACGCGTGTGGAAGGATCTGCAGCTGCCGATGTATCGGCGGGCAGTCGCGGCCGCGTGGGGTGACGCAGTGGCGTGCGGCTATTTTAACCTGCCGAAGGCGGCGGGTGGGACGGCGGTCATGATGTGGGCGGGATTTTCCCGAGAGCTCCAAGCCTCGGCGGAGCGCTGCGCGGAGGGCGTGGCGACGGCGGTGGTGGCGGGAGAATTTTGGCCGCCCCGCGAAATCTTCGGTCGCGAGGCGGACTGGGATGAGTTTGCGGAGCTGTTTCACCAAGGCGTCGCGGCGAGTGTGGCGCGGGAGGGCAGCGCATGAGTCAGCTGAAACATGAGATGATTTTGGCGTCGGCCGGCTCGGGGAAAACCTATGCGTTGACGAACCGCTTCGTGCAGCTGCTGGCGGGAGGAGCGCCGCCGGAGCGGATCGTGGCGCTGACGTTTACGCGGAAGGCGGCGGGAGAGTTTTTTGACGAAATCCTCAAGAAGCTGGCGCGCGCTGCTGCGTCGGAAGACGCGGCGTCCAAGCTGGCGCATGACGTGCACGCGCCGGCGTTGACGACGGCGGATTTTTTGAGGCTGCTGCGGGCTGTGGTGGAGGCGATGCCGCGGCTGAGTCTCGGGACGCTGGACGGATTTTTCGCGCGCGTGGTGCGGAGCTTTCCCTTCGAGCTTGGATTGACGGGGGAGTTTCAAATCATGGAAGAGGCGGCGGCGCGACGGGAACGGCGGCGGGTGCTGCGGCGGATGTTTGCAGCGGCGGGCGAGCCGGACGCGGCGCAGCGGGAATTCATCGAGGCGTTCAAGCGTGCGACGTTCGGTGTGGAAGAGAAACGACTCGCGCGGTTGCTCGACGAGTTCTTGGACGCGCACGGGCATACTTTCTTGGCGGCGCCGGAGGCGTCGCGTTGGGGCCAGGCCGGGGTGATCTGGCCGGAGGGATGTCCGGGGCTCGCCGCCGCCGGACGGCGCGTGCCGGCAGCGGCGGAACTGCACGCGGCGTTGCCGTGGGAGGCGTTGAACGAAAAACAATGCGCGCGTTTGCAGGATTTTTTTGCGACGCTGCCGGAGTGGTCACCGGGTGCGCCCCTCCCGGGCCCGGTAAAATATTTGGTGGGGAATAGCCTCAAGATATGGGACGAGCTCAACTCCGGTGCGGAGGGCGTGGAGCTGATGATCGAGCGGAAAAAAGTGACGCTGGAGGCGCGGGCGCGGACCGCGTTGGTCGACCTGGTCGCCGGGATCGCGGGTGCCGAACTCGGGCGGAGTCTGGAGCGGACGCGCGGCTTGTTTGCCGTCTTGCGCGGCTACGAGGTCAATTATCACGAGGCGGTGCGGCGCGCGGGGCGGCTGACGTTTGCGGATGTGCTGCGTCTGTTGTTGCCCGGCATCGACGGGCAGGTGCCGGTGTTGTCGAGCGGAGTCGGGGGCGACGCGCGGCTGTTGATCGACTGGCGGCTCGACGCGAAGTTTGACCACTGGTTGCTGGACGAATTTCAGGACACGAGTTACGCGCAGTGGAGTGTATTGAAGAATCTGATCGACGAGGCGGTGCAGGACCCGGAAGGGCGGCGCAGTTTGTTTTATGTGGGCGATGTGAAGCAGGCGATTTTTGCGTGGCGGGGCGGGGATCCGCGGTTGTTTCGCGAAATCTTCGACCGCTACAACGCCGCGGCACCCGGGACCATCCACGAAGGACGGTTGGATGCATCGTATCGCTCGGGGCCGGCGGTGATCGCGATGGTGAATCGGATATTTGGTGACGCCGCGGCGCTGGCGGTGAGCGTCCCGCCGGCGGCGGCCGCAGCGTGGGCGCGCGAGTGGCGGGCGCATGTCAGCGCGAAGCCGGAGCTCGGGGGCTGGGCGGAATTGCGTCACGCGGATGACGAGGCCGGGCGCTTTGCGGAGACGTTGAACATTTTGCGGGAGACCCAGGCATTGGCGCGTGGGCTGGAAGTCGCGGTGTTGGTGCGGAGCAATCAGACGGCGGCGGCGCTCGCGGAATTTTTGCGCCGCGAAGGACCGATCGCGGCGGTGGCCGAGAGCGACCTGCACGTGGCGATGGACAATCCGCTGACGGCTGCGCTGCTGGCGTTGCTGCGGGCCGCGGCGCATCCCGGGGACACGCTCGCGCAGGAGCACGTGAACATGACGCCGCTCGGTGCGTGCTTGCACGAGGCCGGGATCGGGAGCGGCGATGCGTTGACCGCGCACGTGCTCGGGCAGATTCACGAGCACGGGTTTGCGGGGACGATCGAGGTGTGGTTACGAACGCTCGGGCCAGTCATCGACCATGATGAGTTTAGCACCGAGCGAGGGCGATTGCTGGTGGGAGCGGCGGCGGAGTTTGACGAGAGTGGGAGCCGTGATGTCGCGGAGTTTCTGGAGTTCGCGGAACGTTTTACGGTGCGAGATACCGAAGCGGCGGGCGTGGTGCGGGTGATGACGATTCACAAGGCGAAGGGATTGGGTTTCGACCTCGTGATTCTGCCGGACCTCGAGGGTACGACGCTCGC
>CAMATV010000202.1 GCA_945861235.1 Opitutus sp. GAS368 | reverse complement strand
CTCAAGCTCAGCGCGCCGGCGGAGGATCGCAACGGCGATGGCGTGCCGGATGAGGTCAGCTTTGGCGGTCAAATCCTGCATTTCTTCGGCGAAGTAGAGGCGATTTTTGGCATCTGGGCCGTCGTGCTCGGTGCAGCGGTGGTGTGGTTCAAGGGCCTCGACACGGCGATCCACTACGTCGCGGATACGGTCAACTACACCGAACCGATGTTTGTCGTAGTGATCATGGCGCTCGCCTCGACGCGTCCCGTGTTGCGACTCGCGGAGCAAGCCATGCGGGCGGTCGCATCGCTCGGCGGCGGTCGGCCCGCGGCGTGGTGGCTGTCGATTCTGACGGTGGCACCGCTGCTCGGTTCACTGATCACGGAACCGGCGGCGATGACGATTGGCGCGCTCTTGCTCGCGAAACAATTCTACGCGTTGAATCCGAGCCTGCGGCTGAAATACGCGACGCTCGGGCTGCTCTTCGTAAATATCTCCATTGGCGGCACGCTGACGCATTTTGCGGCCCCGCCGGTCCTGATGGTCGCAGCGGCGTGGGGGTGGGATCTCAAGTATATGTTCACCCACTTTGGCTGGCACGCGATCTGTGGCATCGTGCTGGCGAACGCCGTTTACTTGGCCGTGTTTTGGAAAGAACTCCAGTCGCTCAAACCGGTGGCGGTGGATCCGGCGGCCAGGACTGAAGAGCCGGTTCCGCTCTGGGTGACAGGGACGCACCTCGGGTTTCTGGCCTTTACCGTGTGGATGGCGCACTACCCGGCGCTCTTCATCGGCGGGTTCTTGTTCTACCTCGCATTTGCCCAGGCGACTGCGCACCACCAAAACAAGCTTGAACTGAAGACGCCGATGTTGGTCGGATTTTTTTTGGCCGGGCTCGTGATTCACGGCGGTCTGCAAGGGTGGTGGCTTCAGCCGGTGCTGGGGCAGCTCGGCGAAGTGCCGCTTTTTGTGGGCGCGACGATTCTGACCGCGTTCAACGACAACGCGCTGATCACCTATCTGGCGACGCTGGTGCCGGGCTTCAGTGAAGAGTTGAAGTTCGCAGTCGTATCGGGCGCGGTGACTGGCGGTGGCCTCACGGTCATTGCGAATGCTCCGAATCCGGCGGGGCAGTCGATCTTGCAGCGATTTTTTCCCGACGGCGTTTCTCCATGGGGACTTTTTCTCGGTGCGCTCGTGCCGACGCTCATCGTCGCGTTTTCGTTTATGGTGCTGTGAGCCGATCGGTAGCGCGCCTTTGGCTTCGGCACCGCGCAACTTGCCAGCGATCGATCCGTTTGCTTTGGTGCTGCGGTCAATTGCTGGATCACTCGATGTTCGCCCCACGCTTTCCCCTATGAAAATCCGCCTCTATCTCGCTGCCGTGCTTTCCCTGGGCACGGCTATCCTCCACGCTGCCGACCGCAAGTTGGTCATGATCGCCGGTCCGGTGAGTCATCCACCGCTGATGCATGAATTCAAAGCAGGTTCGCTGCTCCTGCAAAAACGCCTTGAGGGCGTGGCCGGATTGCAGACGGTCCTCGTGACGAATGGATGGCCGACCAAGCTGGTCGATGGGAAAAAAGTAGATGACAATTCAGTCTTCGAGGGGGCTGATGCGGTATTTATTTATTCCGACGGCGGGGGTAATCATCCCGGCGTGCAGCCAGACCGACTCGGGGTGTTGGGTGCGTTGGTGAAAAAAGGCGTGGGCATCGGCATGGCGCATTATGCCGTCGAAGTGTTGCCCAACAAGGGCGGCCCGGAGTGGAAGGACTGGATCGGCGGACACTACGAAAACAGTTTTTCGTGCAATCCGATTTGGGACGCAGACTACCAGAGCTTTCCGGTGCATCCGATCACGCGCGGCGTGAAGCCCTTCAAGGCGAAGGATGAATGGTATTTCAATATGCGCTTCCGCGAAGGGAAGACCGGCGTGAAGGATATTCTTGTCGCCACGCCTGCAGATGCCGTGCGCGACGGCCCTTACGTTCACCCCAAAGGACCGTATCCACATATCCAGGCGGCGAAGGGAAAACCGGAAACGATGATGTGGGCGGTCGAACGCCCCGATGGTGGCCGTGGTTTCGGTTTCACCGGCGGCCACTTCCACCTCAACTGGCAGAATGACGACCAACGCCGCCTCATCCTCAATGCGCTCGTTTGGCTCGCGAAACTGGACGTGCCAGCCGGCGGCATCGACTCCGCAGCGGTCAGCGACACCGAAGCGATGCAAAATCTGGACGAAAAAAAACCGGCGGCCCCACGGCCCGCCGCCGCGCCGGCCAAAAAATCATAGCCGCACTGGCAGGACGCGGGACGCCCCGCAGCCGATCCCTCCGCGCGAAAACTATCCGCGGCCGACGAAGGGCATCTTCGTGGCCATGACGGTGATCGTCGGCACATTCGCTTCGAGCGGCAGGCCGGCCATGTAGAGCACGGCGTCGACGATGTGCCGCACATCGATCGTGGGCTCGATCGCGATCGAGCCGTCGGCTTGCGGAACTCCGTGTTTCATTTTTCCGGCCATCGGGCTGTCCGCGTTGCCGATGTCAATTTGGCCGCAGGCGATGTCGAAATGGCGACCATCGAGCGACAGCGACTTGGTGAGGCCGGTGATCGCATGTTTGGCCGCGCCATACGGGGCGGCATTGGGACGCGGGGTGTGGGCCGAAATGGACCCGTTGTTGATGATGCGACCTCCGCGCGGTTGCTGGGTCTTCATCAGACGAACGGCACCCTGCGCACACAAAAATGCGCCAGTCAGATTCGTATCGATGACGCTGCGCCATTGCACCAGCGAGAGTTCCTCGAACGGCACGCCCGGCACATTGACCCCGGCGTTGTTGAACAACACGTCCAACCGGCCGAACACTTCGCTGATGCGCGCAAAGAGCGCCCGAACCGAGGCCTCATCCGTGACGTCGGTCGGCACGACGAGCCAGAGCGCCGAGGGAACGCCGGATTCGTGCGCGGTGGCTTGGAGGGCTTCCGGTCTCCGTCCGGCGAGGACAACCGCATATCCGGCCCGCAGCAGACCGAGGGCGCAGGCGCGGCCAATGCCAGATCCGGCTCCAGTAACGAGGGCGACGCGGCGTGGGGTTTCCATCCGCACAAGCCTTCAAACCCTCTGCGCCGTGCCGAGCCAATTCGCCGCTTACGGTGGCGGGAACGTCGCTGGGCTCACGGGAAGAGCGGCGAGCTGTTCATAATGGAGACGCGCGGCCTGCCACATATAGGCGGGGCCGCCCTCGGCCGTGCGACCCCACGGACTCGCGACGGCCTCGCGGAGGAGCGAGAGCGCTCGCGCACGGTTGCCCAGGATTTCCTCGTTCAGTCCGGCGTAGTAGTTCGCGAAAAACATGACCTGCTGGCTGTCTGTCACCTTGCGGGCTTGGATGCCTGTGAAGAAAACTTCCGTGGATTTCGTACCCGCAAACATGGCGTAGATGTCGGGGAACGGTTCACGGTCGAAGCGCAGATATTCCAGCATCGCCGCCCGCGCAGGTTTGAGCCCGAGCACTTTGCAGTCGGCGAGAAACTTCCAGATTCCGTTCTCCCGATCACCGCCATCATAGGCGTGATATTTTTCAAACTGCTTCGCTGATTTGTCGAATTGCCCGGCAAAATAGTAAGCGATACCCAGCCGCCAGTGGGGCGCGTCCTGTGCGGGATCCAGCAAAATCATGCGCTCGAAATCAGCCACTGCGGGCGCGAAGTGCCCAAGGAAGAGGTGGCGGTCGCCGCGACGAGCGTGGAGCGCAACATCCCGCGGTGCGGCGCCCAAGGCTTGGTCCAGCACGGCGATTTGAGACGAGAAGGCCGCGAGCATCTGCGTTCTTTCCGCCTGGGGAATGGGCGGCTCGCCAGCGACGGTTGCGACGGTTGCAATTAACAAGAGGAGAGCGGCGAAACGGTGCATGGCGGAAACCCTGGCGAGACGCGCCGAAATGCCGAACAGGAAAATCAAGCGCCCTCGTCGGCCTGTCGGACTGCGAAGTTTTTTTATAACGAGCCGACAGAATTGCGCTTTCGGCGTTAGCTCGGAGGCGTCCGAGAGTGGACGCAAAAGCCAGGAGAAATCTCCCCCGACGTTCTCCCCTTCCCCCTTATCCACCGAGATTCAGCAAAAACCCCGTTGTTCATCATCAACCTGTAACACATCCATAAACGAGAACGAGGGGCCCCCTGTTCGATCTCGTTGAGCTACGGGGACCCCACATCCACCGACGCACGCTGCCAGCGCACGCTTCCGATAAACCGGGGGAATTTTTCACTCCAAAATCACAGGTTGACAACCGAGAGCGTCACCTCAGCTTCGCCCTTCCTTTCAAGCCATGAGCACCACCGAACAGAAGCAACAGACACCCACGCCCGCGGAAATTCCGTTCACCACTCCGCAGGTGATGAGCCACTACGTAACCGACACCGGCAAAATTTTGCCGCGTAAATACACCCACCTTTCAGCCAAGCATCAGCGCGCCGTGACGAAGACCATCAAGCATTCGCGCAACATGCTCTTGGCTCAGTAAGTCAGAAACTGCAGCCGTTCCTCTAGGACCGGAGTATACGTACTCCGGTTTTTTTGTGCCCGCGTGATTTGGCGCAGAACCCCAAAATCCGGCGGTAACGGCCCAAGCGGTCAGCCCGGGGCTCCCGATCCGGAACCCCCGCGAGTAATGTGACCGCGTATGACCGCGTGGAAACGTCCACGAGGGACTCCGCAGAGCGCTGAGCAGCGACCTTGCAATCTGCCGAACCCTGAATCCGCGGGAAAAATCAGTGACCGTTCCTCGCCCGGTTATTTCACCCTTTTTGTGAGGATTTTTTTCCACAGGGCACAGAGGTGGGACCTCAAGCCATCTGCTCCGGGAAGCAGCGAGGAATCTCAAAAAGCGTTGGGGTCACGCCTCACCGGAAGTGATAACTCAACTGCGGTGGGTAGAGGTAGCCCATCGTTTGGAGGGCGACGTCTTTGCGGTAGAGCGGGTCTTGCAGGAGAGTGACGCGGCGGCGCGCTGTCGGGATCGTGGTCGTGTAGATGCGGATTTCGCCGGGGAGGCTCACGATGATTTCTTCGCGCCAGTCGCCCATAATGTCGGCGATCGAGATCAGGCGACCTTCGAATTCACCGATTTTTCCGGCGCCGTATTTCATGATCGCGCTCGGACCGCCGAAGCCGCCGCCGCGTCCGCCAGCGCCGCCTGCCGGTGGTGTTGCGCCGGCGATGGGAGCGCCCGATGGCGCGACACCGACGAGGGTGATCGGGGGCGCGCCGGCCGCGGCGTCGGCGACGGGGGCGCCGCGCCCGCCGCCTCGACGACCACCTCCGCCGCCGCCGCCGCCGCCGCCTCCGCCTCCGCCCCACGCGCCGCCGGAGCTGCGGCCCGGGATGTAGGCTTTGGTTGAGGTGTCACCCCACCAGATCGCGCGGGGGCTGAGGCCACCGAGATTTTCCTCGGTGATCAGTTCGCCGGTCGCGGCCGAGTAAACCCATTTGCCCGTGCCGTCCTGCTCGGCCCCGTAGTATTCGATACCGGGCACCGACTCGATGAAGTCGCCGAACATCCCCTGATCATGGATGTGCGTGGTTTTGTAGGGATGGCCCCAGATGATCTCGCCGGTGCGCGCGTCGACGAGGCACAGGCCGTTTTTGTTCATCGCGACTTCGTAGCCAAACGCGATTTCGAGACCGGGACGCGTAGGAATCACGTCGGCCATATACATGATGTCGGGGTGGCCGAAGCCGAGGTTCCAGAGCACTTTTCCATCAGGCTTCAACGCGACGGAACCCAGAATAATTTCATCGCGACCGTCGCCATCCACATCGGCGGCGAGCAGCGTGTGGCTGCCTTGAGCGCGGATTTGCGGCGTCTCCTTGTCGCCGTCCCAGCGCCAGAGTTTTTCGAGTTTGCCGTTCTTGAGATTGTAGGCGTCGACGACCATGCGCGTGTAGGTGCCGCGGCACACGAGGAGACTCGCGTTTTTCCCGTCGAGATAGGCGAGGCCGATTTGGTTGCGATTGACGCGATTGCCGGACTCATCGCCCCAATCGCGCGGGTCGCCGCGCTCCACCCAGTCGGTGCGGGCTATTTCCTTCCCGGTTAGGCCGTCCAAGATAGTGCAATACTCCGGGCCGGTGACGACGAAGCCGCGCGCGCGGCCTTCTTTTTCGGACAGCGACTCCTCGCGCGTGGCAGCGTAGGGCGCGCTCTTGAACGCGATCTCGGCTTTGCCATCGCCGTCAAAATCCCACACGA
>CAMATV010000201.1 GCA_945861235.1 Opitutus sp. GAS368 | reverse complement strand
TGAGGGCCCGCTGCGCCATGACGCGGGCGGCTTCGACGTAGGCAGGATCGTTGAGCGTGACGAGAGCGTGCAGCGGCGTATTGGTGCGCGCGACTTGGACGGTGCAGACTTGGCGGGCGCCGGCGTCGAAGAATGTCGTGGGGCCGACGATCCGGCGCCAAAATACGTAGAGACTGCGGCGGTAGAGCTCGTCGCCATGGCCTGGGGTGTAGGTTTTCTTTCCGAAGGTGGCTTCTTCCCAAATTCCGGGCGGCTGGTAGGGCTTCACCGAGGGGCCTCCGCGTTGGTCGACCAAGAGGCCGGCGGCGGCGAGGGCTTGATCGCGAATCATCCAAGAGGGGAGACGATAGCGCGGGCCGCGGGCGAGGAGGCGATTTTCAGGGTCATGCTCGTGAGCGGCCGGGGTGACGCGCGAGGATTGGCGATACGTGGCGCTCGTGACGATGAGGCGGTGGAGGGCTTTGGTGTCCCAGCCGCTCTCGAGGTATTTGGTCGAGAGCCAATCGAGCAATTCGGGGTGCGAGGGGCGTTCGCCCTGCACGCCGAAATCTTCGGCGGTTTTGACGAAGCCAGTCCCGAAGAACGCCTGCCACGCGCGATTGATGGCGGTGCGGGCGGCGAGCGGATTGGCCGGCGAGACCAGCCAACGGGCCAGATCGAGGCGATTGAGACGGGGCTCGGCCGGGAGATCGGGCGTCTCGCCCGCAGGGGCGGACGCGGGTGCGGGCGAAGGCGGGCGGGAGGCGGCCGTGGGCGCGGTCGGCTTGCGGGCGCTCGCCGCTACGGTGCGTAGACTAAAAATTTCCGGGACGTGGCCGAGGACGCGAACGTCCGTCTTGGACTCGTAGTTGCCCTTGGTGAGGACGAACGTGTCGCGGGGTTTGGCGAGCTGATCCATGATCATTACTTTCGTAATGCTGTTGGTGGCGGCATCGCGGACGCGGATCGCGGCGATTTGTTTTTTGAGGAGCGCCACGTAGTCGAGGTCGGGCGCGGTGTCGCGAAAGTAGGGCAAGGCTTCGAGCAAGCCGTTGAGATCCCGGCGCGCCGGGGCGAGCTTGGCGTGGGTCGCAAAGAGGTTGCCGGGAAGTTTGGTGGCTTCGGGCGACTCGCTGACGGGCTGGCCCTCGGGACGGGGAAATTTTGTCAGCTCAAACGTCTCGGTTTCCTTGCCGATGACATCAATGCGGGCTTGGGCCACCTTAACGGCGTCGCGTTCGGCGTCGGTGGCGAGGTCGAGAAACGGGGCCATTTGTCCGCCGCGCCCGCCGCCGCCACTGGCGCTACCGGTTTCAGACATCTGGTTGAAGATGTCGTAGAGGGCATAGTAGTCGGTTTGTTTGAGTGGATCGAACTTGTGGTCGTGGCAGCGGTTGCAAGTAAACGTGAGGCCGAGCCAGACGGTCGCGGTGGTCTCGACGCGATCGAAGATATTTTCGACGCGGGTCTCTTCGGCGATGCGGCCGCCCTCGCCGTTGAACATATTATTGCGGTGAAACCCGCTGGCGATTTTTTGGTCGCGCGTGGCGTTGGGCAAGAGATCGCCGGCGAGCTGTTCGATGGTGAACTGATCGAAGGGCATGTTCGTGTTCAGCGCATTTACTACCCAGTCGCGCCAAGGCCACATCGTGCGCTCGGGGTCGCCCTGGAAGCCGTTGGTATCGGCGTAGCGCGCGAGATCGAGCCAGTCCCAAGCCCAGCGTTCGCCGTAGCGGGGCGAGGCGAGGAGGCGCTCGACAAGTTTTTCAAAGGCGTCGGGCGAGCGGTCGGCGATAAACGCAGCGACTTCTACGGGCGTCGGCGGCAGGCCGTTGAGGTCGAGGCTCACGCGGCGGATGAGGGCGGCACGGTCGGCCTCGGGGGCGGGAGCGATTTTTTCCGACGCGAGCCGGGCGAGAGCGAAGGCGTCGATGGGATTTCGGATCGTCGCGGCGGGAGTGTCTATTTTGGGAACGCTCGGAGGCTGCGGGGGCGAGAAGGCCCAGTGCTCGTTCCACGTGGCACCCTCGGCGATCCAACGCTTGAGGAGGTTTTTCTGCGCGAGGGTGAGCGTGCGGTTAGATTTTAGCGACGGCATGACCTCCTCGGGGTCGGCACTGAAGATGCGAGCAACGAGTTCGCTGTCGTCGGGTTTGCTAGGGACGATGGCGGTGGCACCGGATTGGGCGGGGGCGAGCGCGCTGTCGCGGCGATCAAGGCGAAGTTTCGCTTTGCGGGCCTCACCGTCGGGGCCGTGGCAGTGGTAACAGTTTTCCGAGAGGATCGGCTGGATGTCGCGTTCGAAACTGATCGGCGTGTCGGCACGAAGGCCGGCGACGATAAAGTGGAGAGCGACGGCGGAGAACGTTAAGTTAAGTCTCGGTAGAAAACGCACGGGGAAAGTGCTCCCAATTACGGAAAGTTTTTCGGTGCGGGCGAGCAAACAAAGCGAGCCTGCCCGGCGGATTGCGTTCACGTGTAGCAGCTCACTTCATAAATCGCGGCCGAGGGATCACCGTTGGTGGCGGTGACCACAATACGGAGTTGCGCGATGGACACAGGCCGAGGAAAGGCGTGGCGGCGGAGGCGCTGGTAATTGCCCCTCACTTCGACGACACGCTCCCAAGTGCCGTTGACCAACCCCTCGACCGCATAATCGCGCGGACACTGCTGATCGCGGAAGAAGGGACCGTAGGCGTGGTATTCGCGAACGAGGTGACCGGGAAAGACGAGTTGAACCGCGCCGATGGTCTGTGGTTTGTCCCAAGTGAGTTCCAGCAATTGCGGCAACGGCTGAGCTGGATCTGAAATCCAGAGGTTCGTGGTGCGATACGGGCGGGTGACGCCGGAGAGCACTTGCGCGGGGCCGAACGATTTTTGCGGCGGCGAGATCCGATAGGCGAGCGTGTGGCCGTTACCGAAGCGGCGCATCCGATTCGGAGAAATGGCATACATCGCCATGTGGCCGGGAATGATTTTTTTCGCGGCGTGCCAGTGGAGTTGCTTGTTCGCGAGTGCGTCAACGCGCAGGAAACTGCCGGGTCGGATGGTCGCGGGCAGAGTGAGATTCAGCGCCCACGTTATCCAGTGGTTTTTGCCGGGGGGAACGATGAGCTTGCCGGTGGCGAGCGGCGAGCCCGGTTCGGCACGGTAATCCCAGATGTGATCGGCGAGCAGTAATTGCACTTCCAATGCCTCGGAAGTGGTCGAGTCGTTCGAAAGACACAGTTCGAAAGAGACGATGTTTCCGCTACCCGTGGCGATGAGCTGGCCGCGGCGGGTTTCGAGCCGTTCGATGCTGTATTGCGGTTGGTCTTTCCAGACCTTGAGGCCTTCGTGGAAATCCGGTGTCTCGACCGCAACGCCATCTACCGCGATTTCACTGCTGGCGGTGGCGTGCGCGGAAAGCGCGAGGTCCTGCGGGTCGGTGCGGCTGTAATTAGGGAGAAAGCAACCGCTGGCGAGCAACCGCTGTTGGATCTCTGTGATGTCTTCCGCGACGATCTGCTCGAAGTCATGGCCGCGTTGCAAGCCGATGGCCGCGGCGATGCCGGCAGCTTCGCCCATGAGCGCGGTCGTGCCCATTACGCGCACGGTGCCGAGCGCTGCGTGGGTGACGCTCACGTTGCGGCCGGCCATCATCAGATTGTCGCAATCCTTCGACAGTAAAATGCGGAGTGGCACGCCGTAGGGCCCGCAGTAGGACATCGCAGAGTAGTCGCTGAAGGTGTCGTATTCGTTGTCATGTCCTCCGACGGCGGCGGATGGCTCGGAAGTTTTGGCCAGCAAACCGCCCGGCGTGTGCAGGTCGACGAACCAGCCACCAAACGCGATCTCGTCGGGGAACACGGTGCGGTTAAGCACGTCGTGTTCGGTCATGAGGTAGCGCCCCATGATGCGGCGGCTCTCACGCTTGCCGGGCACCTGGCCGATCCAGTCGAGGGCGAAGTTTTTAACCCGGTCTTTCATCTTTGGATCGCGGTTCTTCATCCAATCCCAGACGCCGAGCGCGTGCCGCGTCAGCTCGTGGCGAATTTTTTCCGCATCGTAGATGGTGTGGTAAGGCACCCCGATTTCGATCCACCAAAATCCGCCGCGCTCGTCTTTTGGCAGACGGCCTTGGTTGTAGAAATACGAAGCATCTTCGTGTTTCACGGCCCAGTCCGGCGCGGCGTAGGGCATCGGGCGGCCCATGTCGCGGCAAAGAAAGTGGATCGAGTTGCCCATCGTGTCGGCACTGGCGTTCGCGGGAGCGTGGGGCTCGTGGAATTCGTCACGGCCCTCCGAGCCCATCCGCCACTGGCAGCCCGCGGCGTCGGCCACCAGGCCGTCGCCCGTGCAATCGATGAAGGTCTTGCCTTCGATGCGCAGATCGACCTCGGCGTTTTGCACCACGGCGAGGACGGCGCAGAGGTAGCTCGCGTCACGTTTCTCCACGCCGCGGATATCGGTGTTGAGGTGCAGGGTGAGATTCGGAGTCCGCTGGGCGAGGTCGTAGAGCACCATGTCCCACACGCTGTTGGTCCAACCGTTTTCGTAGATCTCGGCGTGGTTGCGCGCGCGTTCCTCGATGAGCGCCTCGGAGATGATGCCCGTTTCACGTGCGTAGGCGTGAAACGCGGCGGCACCGTGGGGTGTGACGCCGACCTCGGAAGAGCTGTTGCCGCCGAGCACGGGGCGATTGTGAACGAGGCAGGTCTTCGCACCTTGCCGTGCGGCCGCGACCGCCGCACAAAAGCCGGCGAGGCCGCCGCCGCAGACGACGATGTCGAATTGTTCGGTAATTGTTTTCAAGTTGGTGAGGGTCGCACTTTGGCGAGGACCCACGGCTGGCGCGCGAACCGCCAGAGCAGCAGGAAGGCGAGCGGGTGGAGCACGATCATCGCGTAGAAGCAGTAGTCGTAGGACAGGTGCGAGATCGTCCATGTGACGGACTTATTCATGAGAATGCCGCCGACGGCGCTGCCCGCCGCGATAAAACCAAAGGCGGTGCCGAGAATGGATTTGGGCACCAAATCGACGACGTAGGTGCTGATGCTCGCGAGCCATGCGGTGTGAGCGAGAACGACGATCATGGCGAAGCCGAACACACCGAAATTGCCCGCAGACAGCGGAATCAACGCCGCCATGGGCACCAACACCGCGCAACCGAGCATCGTGCGCAGCCGGGCAGCTCGCGCCTCCGCCCCGCCCCGGATCAACCAGCCAGAAACAAAGCCGCTGCCGATGAACCCAATGTCGGCGGCGAGGAAAATCATCCACATGTCCGCCAGGTCGCGTTGCTCGAAGCCCCGGACCGTGTGCAAATACTTTGGCATCCAAAACTGGAAGAAATACCACACGGGATCCGTGAGCAGCCGCGCGAACATCAGCGCCCACACGGCGGGCGAAGTGAGAATGCTTTTCCATCGTGCCCCCTCGGAGATCACCGGCTCGGCCTCGGCGCCGCTGGGTTCACCGGCGGTGATAAGGGTGCGTTCCTCGGTGGTGAGCCAGGGGTGGTCTTGAGGTTGCCGGTAGACCAACAGCCAGATGACGACGAAAACGAGTCCCAGCGCGCCGGTGGCGAAAAATGCGCCCTGCCAGCCGAAACGCGCCGCGAGAAAGATCACAAGCACCGGGGCAATGGTCGCGCCAAGGGCTCCGCCAACGGAATACAGCCCGACGGCGATACCGCGGTCTTTCGCCGGGAACCACTGGCTGACGATCTTGGGTGAAGCGGTGTAGCCGCCCGCTTCGCCGAGTCCGAGGAGGAAACGGAAAATCCCGAGCGAGAAGGCCGACTTGGCAAAGCCGGTCAGCATGTTGGCGACGGACCACCAACCGACGAAGAGCGCGAGGCTGGCGCGCGGGCCGATGGCATCAACGATCCGACCGGAGACGAGATACGCGATGGTGTAGGCGACGAGGAAGAGGCTGACGATGTTGCCGTATTGCTCGTCCGAAAGCGCGAGGTCCTGCTGGATCGTCGGGATGAGAATCGAGAGCGCCTGGCGGTCGATGTAGTTGAGGATCGAAGCCAGCAGCAGCAGCCCGGCGATCCACCACCGGAAATTGCGGATCTTGATCCCGGCCTTCATTGCTCCTCCCAAAACTCCCAGCTCAGACGCGGGAGCACGACCTTTAGGTCCGCACCCGGCTGTTCGGAAATTGGCACCCCCATGGTGCCATCGCCGGCGGCGAAGGGCGTGTAGCGGAAACCGCGCCACCGGGAGCCGGGGCGCCCGGTCGCGATGGCAAACGCGCGATCGTCGGAAGTGCGATTGGAAACGACCACCGAGAGTTTTCCG
>CAMATV010000200.1 GCA_945861235.1 Opitutus sp. GAS368 | reverse complement strand
TTCGGATTCTCCGAGGTGAAAACCAAATCACCAATATGCGGAATGGTTTCGCCCTTGCGGATGCCGAAATAGACTTGGCACGAGCTGGAATTGATCCGGACGGCCTTGGCCTCGGCCACGTAGTCGGCAGGAAAATTTGCCTCCCCGCCCAGACGGAAAATCGTGTTCTTGATATTGGCGTTGGACAGCACGGCTTTCGCCCGAATCACGCGCCCGCTGGTGGCAACGATGCCGCAGGCCACCTTTTGCCCAGCGCGCTCTTCCACCAAAATGCGCTCAACGAGCACCTTCTTGCGCACCTCCACGCCATTCTTTTTCAGCTCGGCCACCATCTTCTCAATCAAGAGGTCCGATCCACCGCGGAACGTATAGACGCCCGAACCCATAAAATTGGAGAAGACGATGCCGTAGGTGATGGCCGGATCGTCCAGCGTCGAGCCGTTGGCGTAGGCGATGGGTTCCATCAGGAGGCGCTTCACATCGTCGCGCCCCGGGAAAAACCGCTCGAGCATCTCGCCGGTCGTCTCAGGGTTGTTGTCGTAGAAATTCATCGCCCGCAGGTAGTCGTAGAATTTCTCGACGTGAGCGCGGTCGAGACCAAATTTTTCGACGAGGACCCGCGTGTAGTCATCCCGAGTGAAGGTGGTCCACACGTCCATCTGCGGATTGACGAACCGGATGTCTTTCAGCGGCACGATCGAGTCCGAGATCTCCTTCGTCCAATACTTCCGACACGACTTGATCATCCCAACGGGAAATCCGTGCAGCGAAATATCGAAGATATGCCCACCTTTGCGCGTGAACCACGTGGCGAGTCCGCCGAACTGGTAGTGATGCTCGAGCAGCAACACGCGATGGCCGGCCTTCGCGAGCACGTTGGCTCCCGTGAGGCCGCCTAAGCCGCTGCCGATGACAATCACATCATACTCGTCCGCGACACCTTTTAGCCAGTCGTAAGCCATGGAGAGTCGGAGTGAGTACGCTCCCGGCCCGAGCGCAACTCAGAGTTTGAGCGCCCGCAGATATTTGAAGGAATCAGGGATGGATTTGAGCGGCATCACCGTCTCGTCTTCCAAGAAATAATGTTTCACGCCGATTTTATGCGCGGCCTTCAGCACCTCGGCCCACTGGATCTGGCCTTCGCCCACCGCCACTTTGGCCGTGGCCGGGCTGCCGCCGGTGTGCACGCCGCGGGTGAAATCCTTGAGGATATCTTTGATGTGCACCATCGACCAACGGTCGGGGTACTTGGCCAGCAGCTTGGCCGGATCGAGGCCGGTGATGTAAACCCAATAAACGTCCATCTGATAGGTCACGAGGTCGGCCTTGGTTTCCCGCACCAAAATATCGAACATCGTCTCACCGTTACCTGCGGCCGTCGGACGAAATTCGAGCCCGTGGGGATGATAGCCAAAGCGCAGGCCTTCTTTTTTGCAGGCCGCGCCCCACTCGTTGAATTTCGCGGCCATGGCGTGGGCCATCGCCTCGGAGAACGGCTTGTCCTTGCTCACCGGTGGATACGGCACGACCACGAACTTCAGCCCCAACTCCTTCGCGTCGCGGATGACAGCGGCGATGTCCTTTTCGAACAGAGCGTAGCCGAAATGACCGCTGACCGGAACAAAACCGCGTGATTTCAACTCTGCAGCGAACAGCGCCGGCGTGAGACTACCCGTGCCAGCAACCTCGACCTCCCTGATGCCGTAAGACTTGGCGATATCGAGCGCCCCGGTGGTGCTCTCCTTGGTTTGCGCGCGGAGGCTGTAAAGTTGGAGACCTAGGTGGTCACGGAAATCGGCGGCGTGCAGCGCAGCGGCGATGAGGGGCAACAGAGCGAAGCGCAGGAGTTTTTTCATAAGGAAGGGGAACCGATGTCGGCGGCCTCTTAGCCTTTTTGCAAGATGTGATAATTGGCCATCGAAATACCGCTCAGCATGGCCCCGACAATTCCGAGAAACCCTTGGTCGGTGCCACAAAGATAGAGGTTGTCGAGCGACGTGCGGCCCTGACGGTGCTTCGTGGTCGCTCCGTAAATCGCGCCTCCGAGGTGCCCCGTGAATTTCGCGATCGTGCGTGGCGTGAACATATCGGTCGTGAGCGTTGCCGCCGCCAGCGCATCGTCGCTCGCGAGCGGGGGCAGAAAACGCCGGGCGCTGCGCTGCACCTCGGCAAACCAACGCGATTTGTCGGCTTGGTAGTCGGCTTCGGGCAGGGTTGCCCAGCGATCATAATTGGCGAGGCAGGTAACCCGGAAAATGCCCTCAGGCAGGACGCGGCCGGCGCCGTAATCAAAGTTATTGGGAATGCAGATGACGCCGCTGCGAGGATCGACCTGCTCGGTCGGCCGCACGTAATCGAACCGCGAGGAATCATTGAAAAAAACGATCGTATCGCTGCCCCAGCCCAGTTCCGCCGGTTGCCGATCGAGAATACTGATCGTCTCCACGAAGGAGAGCGTGGGCGCAGCCGTGGGCGGCTCGCTGGCGCTCGCCGCTACTAGGCGATCGGTCTCCGGCGCGCCGATGGAAGAGATGACATGGTCGGCGGTAATCTCGTCACCGCTATCGAGGAGAATCGCGCTCGCGCGGCCCGCGTGGGCGCTGATCTTTTTCACGCCGCATTTCATCCGCCGCTCCCCCCCAGCGGCACGATATTTGGCCAAAAGCACGCGCAGCACGACCCGGACCCCTTCAAACGGTCGCGCAAATCCTTCGAGGAAGAGCGCCTTGAACATAATCACGAACTGGCCGAACTCCATGTCACGTTCGGTCGCGCTCCCGTAATACATCAGCGGGCAAAACAACATGTCTTCCAAGAGCGGATCGGAAACGTGCCGACGCACTGCTTCGCGAGCCGACATCGGCGCGGCGTCGAGCGACACATCATCAAAGGTCCGCACGGCGGTCACGAGTCTCCGGAATCCGTCGGCTTGCGCAGGAAACGCCGCCACCACTTCGCTCTCAAAGACGGCAAAATCGTTGGTGAAGCGCAGGGAGCATTCGCCGCGCGGGCCGAACGCGATCCGCGACTGCTTCTGTTCACACAGGGCGAACTCATCGCGATCAATGCGGAGCTGGCGCAGAAGTTTGCCCAGCGGCGTGCCTTTGACCCCGGGCCGCACAAAATTGGTCATCGCGTGGAGGCCCACGTCGAATTTCCGTCCCGCGATACTGTAAAAACTATTCAGCCCGCCGACGGCGTTGTGCCGCTCGAAGATGCAGACCTTCTTCCCGAAGTGCGCGAGGCGGATGCCAGCGGCGAGGCCCGACATGCCCGCCCCGATGATGGCCACGTCGTAGTGGGAGCGGGTGTTCATGCGCGGCTACAAAAAAGGCCGGGAATCGTCCCGGCCGAAATATTCGCTCCGGGGCTCGCCCTCAGCTCTTGCCCGTCAGGGCGTCGAACTTCGGCGTCAGATATTCTGCGCAGCTGTCGAGGCTCGCGAGCTGTTGATAATCCTTCTCAGGGACCTCGATGCCGTGACGTTTGCGGAGCTCCATCACGATGTCCAAAAAGTCCATGCTATCGAGCTGCATCTGGTCGCGCAGCCGCACCTCGGGCTTCACGTTGCTCAAGTCCTCGTCGGGGGCGATGTCGGCAATAATGTCGAGCACCACCTGCTTGCATTCGTCTTTGGTCATAGTCGGGAGCGGGGATTAGGGGACAAACCGCTTAACAATCAACGCGGAATTTATCCCCAGCATCCCGAAAGAATTGTTAAGGATGGTGTCTACTTTCGCAACCGCCCGCGGCTGATTAAGCACCAAGCCCGGCAGCGCACAGAGCGGATCGAGGTCGTCGACGTTGATCGTCGGATGGACAATCAGGTCGTCGAAGGACGGCAAGTTGCCCGCCAATTCGAGCGCGCCGGCCGCGCCCATGCAGTGGCCAATGTAACCCTTCGTGTTGTTAATGGAGGTGTCGGGGCAGCCTTCTCCGAAGACCGCGCGGATCGCTTCACACTCCTGGATGTCGCCGAGCGGCGTGGCCGTGGCGTGAGTGTTGACGATGTGGATGTCCCGCGGGACGAGCCCGGCTCGGCTGATCGCCGCGCGCACGCATTCGGCCTGGCGCGTAGGATTCGGCAGCACGTAGTCGCTCGCATCACTGTTCACGTGATAGCCGGCGATTTCCCCGTAGATTTTCGCACCCCGCGCTTGGGCATCGTCCAAACGCTCCAGCGTGTAGAGCGCGCCACCCTCAGAGATCACAATACCGTTGCGGGCCTTGTCGAAGGGGCGCGATGCCTTGAGCGGGTCGGCGTGCGTCGCGAGGGCGTTCTGGGATTTGAAGCCAGCGAAAATCCCAAACGTGTGGATGCTCTCGCTCACGCCACCGCAAATCGCGAGGTCCACCTCGCCCAAACGCAACATCTGCGTGGCGTGGATCAGTCCCATGTTTCCTGCCGCACACGCAGCTCCGATGGTGTAGGCGGGGCCCGTCACGCCGAGATTGAGCGAGGCTTCACCGGCCGGGTTATTCGCCACGGTCCGGGGGTTGTGATAGTGCGACCAAAACTTCGTGTCGTAATTAAACTTCGAAATGTTGTAGATTTCGTTCTCGGTCTCGACGTTGCCGTGCTCCGTGCAGCCAATGTAAATACCGACGCGGTCCTTCGCCACCGCCTCCCAAATGAGCCCACTGTCCGCCAGCGCCTCGCGCGCGCAGTAAATCGAAATACTCCCGGCCCGCGTGCCGACCCGCACCTCTTTTTTCGTCTGGTGCTTCAGGGAGTTGTAATCGCACACGCCCGCCAGCTGCGTGCCCATGTAGCGAATCTCGCGGCGTTGAATTCCGGCCACGCCCGCGAGGAGATTGGCCCGGAATTCGGCCAGCGAGTTACCGTTGGGAGCGGTCAGACCGACGCCTGTGATGACGATGCGCGAGAGCTTCATTAAGGTGGGAGGGAAATCGCTAGCCAACCTCCGCCCGAAAGCAATACAACCCTCCTTTCTCTATGAACGTTCTCGTCGTCGGAGGCGCCGGTTACATCGGCAGTCATTGTGTTCGCCAACTCGCAGCGGCCGGTCACCGCCCCGTGGTGCTCGACAATTTCGTCTACGGCCACCGCGCAGCCCTCGCGCCCAATGTGACCGTGCACGACGCTAACTTAGGTGACGAAGTCGCCGTCAAACACATCCTCGTCGCCGAGAAAATCGAAGCGGTCATGCATTTCGCGGCCTTCTGTTACGTCGGCGAATCCGTCACCGACCCCATCAAATACTACCTCAACAACAGCGCGGCCACCCTGCACCTGCTCAACGCGATGCTCGCTGTGGGCGTAAAGAAATTTATCTTCTCCTCGACGTGCGCGACCTTTGGCGTGCCGGCGACGCTGCCCATCCACGAGAACCTTCCGCAAGTTCCCATTAACCCCTACGGCCAAACCAAGCTCGACATCGAAATTGCCCTCAAAGCCCTCGCGCCGGCGACCGGCCTCAGTTTCGCGGTCTTCCGCTATTTTAATGCCGCCGGCGCGTCCGAAGACGGCTCGATCGGCGAGGATCATCACCCGGAGACGCACCTCATCCCCGTGGCCATCGACGTCGCGACGGGCAAGCGCCCGCATCTGGAACTCTACGGCACCGACTACCCAACCCCCGATGGCACGTGCCTTCGCGACTACGTGCATGTCGACGACTTGAGCCGCGCCCACATCGCAGCTTTCGACACATTGTCAGCCCCCGGCACGCAACTCTTCTACAATCTCGGCACCGGCAAACCAACCTCCAACCGCGAAGTCATCCGCGCCGTCGAGAAAATCGTCGGCCGGCCCGTCAAGGTCATCGACCAGCCCCGTCGCCCCGGCGATCCCCCTGCCCTCTACGCCGACTCCGCGAAAGCCCAGCGTGAACTCAATTGGAAAGTAAAGTTCGGTGACATCGAATCAATTGTCGCCACGGCCTGGAAATGGCACTCAGCCCATCCCCGGGGCTACGCTGATCGATGAAGCTCTTCGCCACCGCCAAGCCAGTCGTCGCCATGATCCATCTGGGCGCACTGCCCGGCACGCCCGCGTGCCGCCGCTCGCTGCGCGAGATCGAGACGCAGGCGTTAAAAGAGGCCACAATCTACCGCGAGGCTGGCGTGCACGGCCTCATGTTGGAAAACATGCACGACACGCCCTACCTCCGAGGGCACGTCGGTCCCGAAATCGTCGCGGCCATCGCCATCATCGCCCGTGCCGTCAAGGACGCAGCTGGCCTGCCCTGCGGCCTGCAAATCCTCGCCGCCGCCAATACCGAGGCCATCGCCGTCGCCCATGCCGCCGGCCTAGATTTTATACGGGCCGAGGGGTTCGCCTTCGCGCACGTCGCCGACGAAGGGATCATCCAGTCGTCGGCCGCCGAGCTG
>CAMATV010000199.1 GCA_945861235.1 Opitutus sp. GAS368 | reverse complement strand
GCCGGAACTTGGACCGTGGTCGTGATAGGGCGAAAGCCCGTGTAAGTGACGATCAGTGTCACCGGCCCCGCCGCGATGGGAGAAAGGCGGTAGGTGCCGCCGTCTTCCGAAGTGGTGACCTGGCCGGTCGCATCGACGCGGATCTGGGCGTTGCGGAGATATTCACCGCTGGCCGGACTGAAGATACGACCGGTGATGGTGCCCTCGTT
Organism: Opitutus sp. GAS368; assembly: GCA_945861235.1. Lineage (GTDB taxonomy): Bacteria > Verrucomicrobiota > Verrucomicrobiia > Opitutales > Opitutaceae > GAS368. The sequence goes on along the minus strand of CAMATV010000199.1, from coordinate 6,150 downwards.
GGCCGCGCGGACGGTGCCGAGCGATGCGACCAACGCGCTGAAAGCAAAAATCAAAGGCAGCACGCGTGAACGCGACCAGCCTTCGCAGTGAGGAGCAAAAAACTTCATAGGGCAGTGAGTGGGGAGGGTGAAAGAAAACGCGCACGCCGATGGTGCGCGAGACCAGAATGTGATGGGGTCGCGATTGCGAAGGTACCAACTAACACCTCCGGATTCATTCCATTACCCCCATTCCTTTGCTAAGAAGAATCGCTCCACCTTTCCACGGCGTCCTTCCCGCATTTCCCTCACGAACAGGGCTACAAACCTTTTGAGCGTAGCCAGGGAATGAGAGCAAAGGAATCAATGGCAGGAAAAGGTGCCGCACGACGGCGTTTCACCACCAAATCACAGCGACAACGAGTATAGATCGAGCCGACACCACCCCGTGGTGTCAGAGGTATTTTCTGTTCCTCACACTGTGGGAGCGAGCTTGCTCGCGACTCGTTCGGTGCGGCTCTTTTTTTCCGCGTCCTCCGCGTTTTAACGGTCTTTTCTGCGTTGATCCATCCGAGAGCGGACCGAAGTCCGCCCTCCTCTATCCGAACAACGCCGCGATCGGTTTTCCGCTGTCGGTGATCGGCACGGGGCGCGACGCGTTGACCAGGTCCTTCGCGGGATTGATGCCGAGGGCGGCGTAGACCGTCGCGTGGAAATCAGGCACGGAGACCGGATGCTCGACGGGCTTGCCAGAAAGTGCGTCGGTCACGCCGTAAGCTCCGCGATGGCGCAGTCCGCCGCCGGCGAGCACGAGACTGAACGCCGACGATTGGTGTCCGCGACCGCCACCACTGTCGAATTGCCCCGGGCGGCCAAACTCCGTGCCAATCACAATGAGCGTTTTTTCGAGGAGCCGTTTTTCTTGAAGATCAGAAATCAACGCGGAGAGTGCGTTGTCGAGTTCGCGGATGAGGATGTATTGATTGAGCTGACCGGCATTGTGCGTGTCCCAGCCGGCACCGTTGATGAAATTCAGATTGTGCGAGACCTCAATAAAACGGACGCCGGCCTGCACCAACCGACGCGCGAGGAGGCAGCGCTGGCCGAACTCGCCGCCGTAGCGTTGGCGGACGGACGCTGGCTCCTCGCCGAGTTTGAAGTGGCGCATGAATCCTGGGCCGGCGAGGCGGAGGGCTTCGCGTTGCACTTCGGCGTAATCGGTCAACACCGCGTCGTCGGCCGCGCGTTGTTGCAAGGGCTCGAGCAGGCGTTGGCGGGCGGCCAGGCGAGCCGGATCGATGCCCTCGGGCGGCGTGAAACCGGCCGGGCCGGACTCGGTGTCGACGAGGTAAATGTAGCCGTGTTTCGCTCCCAAAAATCCGGGGCCGCGACTCACGCTCGGGTAGCCGATCAGCAGATACGGGGGCAACTCGCTGCTCACGGCGCCGCGTTCGTGCGCGATGATCGAGCCCATCGACGGATAAATCGTGCTCCCGCTCACGGGCCGGCCGGTGTGGACGAAGTTGGTCGCGAGCGCGTGCTCGATCCCGAGCTTGTGGTTCACGGTGCGCACGGCGGTCACGTGCTCGGCGAGGCGGGCGGTTTGCGCGAGATGCTCCGTGTAACGCACGCCCGGCACGGCGGTGTCGATCAGGTCGTAATCCGTGCCCGGGAGCGACGGCGCAGACTTGGAGTTGCCGCGTTTTTTCGGATCGAAGGTATCGATCTGCGACATCCCGCCGCCGAGCCAAATAAAAATGCAGTGCTCCGCTTTTCCCCGCGGCGCGGAGACGACGGTGGTCGGAGAAGAAGCGGCAGGAGACGAGGAGGCTCCGAACGCGCGGGGGAGCGTGGTGGCGGCGGCGAGCGCGGCGGACTGGGCGAGGAAGGTGCGACGATTCATGGGGTGAGGGCGAAAACAGACGGAGCTTTTAACCACGGATAACGCGGATGAACACGGATAAAACTTCGGCACCGAAGATTCGGATTCGCGTGGATTCGCGTGATCCGTGGTCAAGTTTTCTCATAGAATATACGTCCATTCGGGCGCGTTGACGAGGGCCCACGTCACGTCTTCGAGGCGGCGACGCCAGTCCGGATCGAGGCGTGACGTGGCCGGATCGCCCCGGCGCGCGGCGGCTTCCTCTGCGAGACGCCACGAGTTGGCTTCGCTCTTCATGTGGTTGGACCACGCGACGTATTTTGGGCGGACGCGCGGCGGCGTGGACGCCGCGCCGGATGAGGCGGTGACCGCAGGAGCGACGCGTCTGTCGTAACCGGGACGGAGGAGGTCCGTGTAGATCTTGCGCTCCGTGGCGGTGGGAGAGCGCGTAAACATGCGGAGAAACAAACGCTCCACGAGTGCGTCGACTGCTTGGTTTTCGAGAGCGAGGCGAGTGAAGCCGTGGTCGTCGCTGAGGCGCGTGAGCCACGTGGTCATCGTGCCGTTGGAAAGGAGCGCGGGTTGGAGGACGTTGGCGGCGACCTCGCGCACGCCGCTGCTCGCATCGGGCCGCGCGCCGCGCCAACCGAAGACCTCCAGCACCTCCGCGACCGCCTGGATGCGCGGCAACATGAGGCTCGGGCGGTCGCGCTCGTTGGACGTCGAGGCGAGCATCCACGCGCGGCTGGCCCGCCCGAGATCGAGCGCGTTTTCAATCGTGCGCACGCTGTCGATGTCGAGGTTGATGGGCTCAACGGAGAACGGTTTGCCGGTCGCGGCAAAAAGCGAGTCGACGAACTGCTCGGCGGCGATGCGCCGCGGCGCGGGCGCGGTGAACAGCGGGCCGGTCTCGGCGAGCGAACGGTCGGCGGAGCGTTGGTAGGCGTGAGAGTTTAGGAGGACGCGAGCGAGGGCTTTGGCGTCATAGCCGGAGCGGACCAACTCGCGGGCAAGCCAACGGAGCAACTCGGGGTGCGAAGGCTGGCTCTTTTCCCAGTCGCCGACGGTCTCGACGAGGCCGCGGTCCATGAAGCGCTGCCAAATGCGGTTGGCCATCACTTGCGCGAAGCGCTCGTTCTGCGGCGCCGTCACCAGCGCAGCGACGCGGTCACGGGAATCATCGGGGCGCTGGGCGAGCACGGCGGCGGCGTTCTCGTCGCAGAATTCCGCGAACGACCACGCGGGCGTCACCGTCGTGCCCGCGGGCAGCGTGGACTCGATGAGCGGTTCGCGTCCGCCGAGCCGTAGGTGATCCATCGCGACGGTGCTCGTGACCGGCAGCTTGATGGCTTTCGCGCCGAGCATCGCGGCGAGCTGCATGAGGTCTTTTTGCTTCGCAGCGTGCGTCGGCGCGTCGTGACAACGCGCACACTTCATTTCCACGCCGAGAAACGCCGAGCTGACGATGATGCCCTTGGCGGCCATCGGGACGTCGTTTTGCGAAGCGACGCTGAACCCGGCGGGTCCGCCGAAGCGCTCGCTGCCCTCTTGGCGGATGAGTTCGGTCACGAAGAGATCGAGCGGTTTGTTGTCGAGAAGCGACTCATAGATCCACCAGCGAAACGGGCCGGTGTTGTTCAGCGTGGGGTTGATGAGATTCGGATTCTCCGCGAGCACATCGAGCCAATAGGGCATCCATTGGTCGGCCCAACGCGGATCAGCGAGGAGCCGGTCGATGGTGGCGGCGCGACGCGAAGTGGCCGGCAGCGCGCGGAAGGCGGCGATCTCGGCCTCGCCCGGCACGACGCCGCCGGTATCGAGCGTGACGCGACGAAGGAAAGTGAGGTCGTCGGTGAGCGGCGTGAGCGCGAAACTCGCGACCGGAAACGCCGGCCACGCCGCGCCCTCTTTGATCCATGTTTTCAGGATTTCGATTTCCTTGGGCGGGAGCGGATCGCCCTTTGCGGGCATCACTTCCTCGGAGTCGGCGCTGGTGATGCGCCGAATGATCGGGCTCGTATCGGGATGGCCAACGATGAGCGCGGGGCCATCGGACTTGCCGCCCTTGAGCGCGGCCGCGAGGGAGTCGAGGCGCAGGCCGCCTTTGACCTTCGCGCCTTGGTGGCAGCTGAAGCAGCGCGTCTCGAGAATGGGCTTCACGTCGCGATAGAAATCGACGCGGCCTTTTTTCAACGGCGCGTATTCGGCCGCGACGGTGGCGATCCGGTCGGCGATGAAGTGGTCGATCGCGTTCGTCGCCGGGAAATCGGGGCGGAGCGAGGGCACCGCGACCTCGGGCGTGGCGGCGAGCCACGCCTGAGCGGCGGTGCGGCGCGACGCCCAATACGCAGAAGACTCAGCGCGCTTCGCGGCGCGGGCCGCGGTGTTGACGGTGGCGAGGTGCGCGCGGCGCTCCGCCTCGTAGGCGGCCCAGCCCGCATCGGTGTAGGGGACGGTGCGCGCGCTAGGCGAGAGCAGCCACCACGACGTGCTACCGGCCGGCGAAAACGCGACGACGGTTTCGCCAAGCTCGGGGCGGAAGGGCTTTTTCCCCTTGGGCTCGATGCCGCCGATCACGGTTTCGAGGACGACGGTGACGGGTGCGCCGGTGAATTCGAATTCGCCCCACTCCTCGCGATTGCCGGGCGTGGCGAAGCGGAAGTCGGGGCCGAGGTTGAGATAAGTTTCCTGCGGCTCGACGGGAAGCTCGCCGGCGTTGCCGACGGCGAAGGCGGCGGGCTGGGCAAAGGGTGTTTCGAGAATTTTCTTCCCGTCGATCAACAGCCGCGCCGTGCCGCGCGAGCGCAGGAGCAGCCGATGTTTCCCCGCGGGCAAGCGAACCTCCGCCGTCGCGCGGAAGAGGGTGGGAAACGCCCGATCAGCCCGCACGCCGGTCGCTACATATTTTTGCGGTAACTCGAAAAATCCGAACACCTCGTCGGTAAACGTCTCGGCGACCTTCGTTTCTCCGGGCCAAGGGGTCGTGGCGATTGGGCCGTCAGTAGGTTCGCGAAGCTCAACGTGCACGCCTGCCGGTGCGCCCAAGGCTGACACGCCAAGCGTCAGCGCGAAGGCCGCACGGTGGAAAATGCAAGAAACACGACGGGACGACATGAGCAGGGTTGCGCCGATGAGAATGTGGAACGCGCGAGTTTACACGCTCAACGGCATCCCACTTTCGTGCAGCGATGCCCGCTATCCTGAATAAATCATACCCGAATAATCAAGGAATGAGTCACCGAGGACACGGAACCGCCGCAGAGAGCAAAGACAGACAAGGTGTTTGGCTCCGTGCCCTCGGTGGCGGAGCTCCGTGCCCTCGGTGGTAAAAAAATTCTACACGCAAGCGCGCTCGATGGAGGCGTTGCATCGTTTTCCCCTGACGTGGCCCTCGCTTTTCGATTCGCTGCACCGGTCCGACTTCCCTCCACCATGAAATCCTCTCCTACCCTGCGCTTGCTCTCCGCTCTCCTGTTCGCGCCGGCCTTGCACGCCGAAAAAATCGTCCTCGTCGCCGGCGGCATCGAAGATCGCATCGGTCTTCCCGCTTTGCAGACAAAATTAAAAGAGCCGTTCGGTGTGGATTTCGACCGTACGGGAAATCTCTTCATCGTCGAAATGGCCGCGGGCAACCGCCTGCTGCGCGTCGACGCGCAGGGCACGCTCACCCATATCGCCGGCCTGCCCACCGCCGGCGACACCGGCGATGGCGGCTCGGCGCTCTCCGCGCAGTTCAACGGCCCACACAACCTCGCTGTTCTGCCCAACGGTAACGTCCTCATCTCCGATACGTGGAACGGCCGCGTGCGTCAGGTTGACGTCACCTCCGCTCGCGTGTCGACGCTGCCCGGCTACGGTGTGCCCGCGACGCAAGCGAAGACCAACGGCCCCTATTGCATCGCCCTCGATTTCACCGGCACGCAGCTCTTCATCGCCGATTTGCGCCGTGTGCAGGCGCTCGATCTCAAAACGGGGAAACTCCGCCTTATCGCCGGCAATGGTGAAAAAGGCATCCCCGTCGACGGCGCCCGCGCCACCGAGGCACCGCTCGTCGACCCGCGCGCCGCTGCCGCAGATCGCCGCGGCAATGTCTACATCCTTGAGCGCAACGGCCACGCCCTGCGCGTGGTCACGCCCGATGGAAAAATCCGCACCGTCGTCAATGCCTCCGGAACAAAAGGCGCGACCGGCGACGGCGGCGACGCGTTGCTCGCCACGATGAGCGGCCCGAAACACCTCTGCGTCGACCTCGACGACAACGTCCTCATTGCCGACGCCGAAAACCATCT
>CAMATV010000198.1 GCA_945861235.1 Opitutus sp. GAS368 | reverse complement strand
CGTCGTAGCGGGCTGCGATGCGCGCGAACATAGAATTGACCGCGACGGGATCGGGCATGGTCAGAGCAGTCGGTAAAAGCGCCGGAAAATCATCAGCGGTCGGGTTGTCATAATCATTGACCCAGTTCAAGAATGTAAATAATTTCGGTTCGTTTCAGTTAACTAAGTGTCAGTAAAACGATCCCTACCATGTCTAATTTGACCAAACGAGAAATTGTCCTTCAGATTTATCGGAAGTCTGGATTTCCGCAGAAACAGATCGTCGATACCGTGCAGCAGACGCTCGATGTCGTGCAAAAGGCGCTCGCTAGCGGGCGTAACGTTGAGTTGCGCAATTTTGGTGTTTTGGAAGTGCAGGTGCGCAAGCAGCGAATTGGTCGCAATCCGAACAAGCCGGAGGCTGAGGTCATTATTCCTCAGAGAGCTGTCGTGAAATTCAAATCCGGCAAGATTCTTAAGCAGCAATTGAAGAAGATCGACCTCGTGAAGTTGCAGGCGGGGGACTAAGCTGAGTTGAGGGTGTGCCGGTTGCGCGGTGCCGTGCGGTCCGGTCTGTCTTGGCTGCCGGGCGGGAGGTGACCCGCTTGGCACCCACTTTTTATTCGCCCTAGGGCGAACCCGTTCGCAACGTGTCGGGCCCATGGCTACATTCCAGTCTCTGCCCGGATTCCGTGAGTTCTATCCCGAGGATTTTGCGCGTCGGAACCATATCTTTCGCCTGTGGCGGCAGACGGCGAGCACCTTTGGGTTCGCCGAATACGATGCGCCGGTGCTTGAACCCCTCGAGCTTTACAAGGCGAAGTCAGGCGAGGAAATCGAAGCGCAGTTATTCAGTTTCACGGACAAGGGCGGACGGGAAGTGGCGTTGCGTCCGGAGATGACGCCGACGGTGTGTCGACTCGTCGGGGCCAAGGCCAGCGCACTGAAACGCCCGATCAAGTGGTTTAGCATTGCGGAGTTTTATCGATACGAGCGGATGCAAAAAGGGCGCGGACGTTGTTTCTCCCAGTTTAACGCGGATATTTTTGGTGAACCCGGCCCAGAGGCAGAAACGGAACTGATTGCGATGCTGGTGCAGTGTCTCGCGGCGTTTGGCCTGACCGAACAGGATTTTTATGTGAGGTTGAGCGATCGGAATCTATGGTTCTACTATTTGGAAGCGCTCGGACTTGATGAGCCGCGTATCCGTGGAGTGCTGGGCGCAGTGGATCGATTTGAGAAATACGGAGAGGAAGCCTTCAAGGGTTACACGGAGCAGTTTGGTCCGCTCGACGACGGCGTGAAGATCAAGGTGCTCGCCTTCCTGCAGATCAAATCACTCGCGGCGCTCGAGCATACCCTCGGCTCAATCGGCGGCGAGAAACTCACCGCGCGCCTTGCTGACTGGAAAAAACTCTTGGGCAACCTCGAGGCGATGGGGTTGGCGCGGTTTGTCGAAGTTGACCTCGGGGTTGTGCGCGGCCTCGCTTATTACACGGGTTTCGTCTTCGAGGCTTTCGATCGCAAGGGGGAGTTGCGCGCACTTGCGGGTGGCGGGCGTTACGACGATCTGGTGCAAAAACTCGGCGGGCCGGCGCTGCCGGCAGTGGGCTTCGCGATCGGCGACATGACGTTTGCGCTGCTCCTCGAACAACGCGGCTTGATGCCGACGTTGGTGCAGGTGCCTGACGTGTATTGTGTGATCGGCGGTGCCGCCGAGCGGCACGCGGCGTTCGGAGATATCCATGCGCTGCGCGCGGCCGGCTATCGGGTCGACTATCCACTGAAAGAGGTCGCGTTCGGAAAACAGTTCAAGGTGGCGGCGGAGTCGGGGGCCAAGATCGCCCTCCTCTATGGCGGCGATGAAATTGCGAAGGGGGTTGTGAAACTCCGCGATCTCACCGACCGCAGTGAGCGTGAGGTGCCGCGGGCAGATGTCGTCGCCACGGTACGGGATTTTTTCACGGGGGGGTGATGAGATCCTGGCGGATTTTTTTGAGGCGGTGGGCGCGGTTGGCTGGGGTGCTGTATGCCGGCTTTGCGCTGCTCGTGGGCATGGCGGCGAACCGGCTGATCTTCCAGCCGCGACGGGCGTCGTATGGCGAAGACCTTTTCGGCTTACACCGGGTGTCCGCTGCGGACGGCACGCAACTCGCGGCGCTGCACCTGCCGAATCCGTCAGCCCGGCACACCCTGTTTTATTTGCACGGCAATGCCGAGGATCTCGGCGACAGTCTGCCCCTGCTCCGGCAATTTCATGCCGCGGGATTTGCGGTACTGACGTTCGACTACCGAGGGTATGGGCTCAGCGCGGGGCGCGCTGCGGAGGACAACGTCGATGCGGACACGCTGACGATGCTGGGGTTTGCGCAGAGGCAACTGGGCGTAAAGCCGGAGGCGATGATCGTGGTTGGCCGCTCGGTCGGGAGCGGGCCCGCGGTGGAGTTGGCTGCGAGTTCACGAGTCGCGGGTTTGGTGCTCATCAGTCCGTTTACCAGTGCGTTTCGGGTCATGACGGGCGTGAAGCTCCTGCCGTTTGATCAGTTCGACAATCTAGCCAAGATCGGTCGCGTGCAATGCCCGGCGATGATTTTTCATGGTCTGGCCGACGAGGTCATCCCGTTTGCCCATGGCCAGAAACTGTTTGCAGCCATGGGCGAACCCAAGCGCCACGTTTGGATTCCCGATGCCGGGCACAATGATATCTTCGAAGTGGCGGGTGACCAAATCCGGCGCGAGCTGCTCAGTTTCGAAAAACGCCTGTCCGGCGAGCCAAGGCGCTAGAGCAGACTCCGCGGTCCGAAGGCGCCGGGCAGGAGCGCGTCGAGGGTGGTGTCGAGGCGTGCGGGCGAATCGCATACGGAGATCACCCGGGCGTGGGGGCCGAATTCGTTGATGACTTGGCGACACGCGCCACAGGGTGCCGTCGGGGTCCTCGTTGGGGTGTAAACCACGACGGCCGTCAGTTTTCTTGCTCCCGCCGCCGCGGCGGAAAAAATCGCGGTTCGCTCGGCGCAGTTGCACAGGCCGTAGGCAGCGTTCTCCACATTGCAGCCGGTGAAAATTTTCCCGGAAGCCACGAGCACGGCTGCTCCCACGGGGAACTCGGAATAAGGGGAATACGCCGCGCGGGCGGCGCCGCGGGCGGCTTTTTCCAAACGGCGGATGGTGGCGACAGAGATCATGGCAGGGTTATAAAGTGAGGGGAAATCGTCCGCAAGCAGGCTTCTCAACGCGACCGTAGCTGGGCGCCGACGAGCGCGCGGAGTCGGGTATTCGTATCCACGCCACCGTGACCGGGGGAGCCGGTCAGCTTGCCGTTGGGGGCGACGACACGGTGGCAAGGAAGCACGAGTGGCCCGGGGTTTGCGCCGAGCGCGGTGCCGACGGCGCGGCTCGCACGGCGCGGCTGGTCGAGCGGAGTAGGGAAGGTCGCGTGCGGCATATCCGAGGTTGCATCGTGGTCAACGGGTCGTTCGTGTCGGAACGAAAGCCGATGATCAACCGTTTCTACACTGCATTCGACAGCGAGTCGATGGGTGAAGCCCGTAAGGGCGACTACCGTACGCCGTTTCAGGTGGACCGCGACCGGATCATTCATGCGCATGCATTCCGCAAGCTGCAGTCCAAGACTCAGGTGTTTCTCTCCGGAGAGTATGATTTCTATCGCACGCGACTGACGCACTCCATGGAGGTGGCGCAGATCGGGCGCTCCATCTGTGTTTTCCTCCGCTCGCGGGGCGCGCCGTTGGGGGATGATTTTCACATCGACAGCGACCTTGTCGAAGCGGTGTGTCTGGCGCACGATCTGGGGCATCCGCCGTTCGGACATTCGGGTGAGCGCACCCTACAGGAACTGATGCTCAGATGGGGTGGTTTCGAGGGTAACGCGCAGACACTCCACTTGCTCACGGAGACGATGTATCAGAACGAGACCGGAGTGAGGGGCATGGTGCCCACGCGGGCGCTCCTCGACGGCGTGCTTAAATATAAGAAGCTCATTGGCGAGTTTCCGTCGCTACCGACCAAGCACTTTCTCTACGACCGGCAGGAGCGGCATCGTGACTTTGTTTTTGGCGACGCCAAGATTCCGGCGGCATTGCATGGTGGCGAAAAACTCAACGCGTTCAAAAGTGTCGAGTGCCAGATTATGGATTGGGCGGACGATGCGGCCTATTCGCTGAACGATATCGTCGACGGGGTGAAGGCGGGCTTTCTTACGATCGAGCGCATCGAGGCTTGGGCGGCGGGTGAGCCGATTGATGCCGAGCGGCAGCGTTGGCTCGACCAGTTGTGCGTAGCGATGCGGGGTGATCGACTGGAGAACGTATTTGCGCAAAAGGTCGGTGGATTTATTACCGCGTGTCGGCTGCGCGAGCGGACGAATTTTATGTCGGCCAAGACGAACCGCTACCGGTTCGAACTCGTGATCTCCCCGGGCGCGGAGCGCGAGGCGGCATTTTATAAGAAAATGGCCAACGATATCATCTTCGAGAGCCCGCAGCTTCAGCAGATGGAGCACAAGGCGCGGCGGGTGCTTTTTCAGCTGTGGGAATCGTGCTGGCGCAACTATGTCGAAAAGGGCGACCGCGTGATCACGATCTTGCCGCCGCGCGTGGGGCGGTTGCTCGACTTGGAGACGACGCCGGCCGGGAAGGCGCGACAGATCTGCGACTGGCTGGCCGGGCTCACGGATGGGATGATCGTGCGCACCTACCAAAGGTTGTTCGATCCCCAGTTTGGGAGTATCCGAGATTTAAGCTGAGCGGACCCATCGAATAGGCCGAGCGGTGGCGGGTTGCTCTCTTGGCATTCGTTTCCAAATCGCTGAAATCTGATCTCGGTCGCGCAACGGTGCGTCGTCTCCAAGCGTCAGGCCGTCGCCATGCCCTCCACCGAGTCCCGTCATTTAGCGTCAAACCCATGGCGCATTTTTTGCGCCGGTGCGATGGCTTGGATCGCCGGTGCGGTGGGGCCGATCGGGGCGGCTGCGGCTGAGTCCGACGTGGCCGTAAACTTTCAGAAAAAAATCAAACCACTCTTGGTAAAGTATTGCTACGATTGCCATGCCGACGGCGTGAACAAAGGGCAGGTGGCTTTTGACGGGTTGAAGACGGCGGGGGATATGCTGTCTCGGCATGATATGTGGTTTGCGGCGTTGAAGAACGTGCGCGCCGGCATCATGCCGCCGCTGGAGGAGGGCGTGGGGCGTCCGTCGGCGGAGGAGATCGCGGCGCTCACGCAATGGATCAAGTTTGAGGCCTTGGATCTTAACGCTACTGCGTCCGATCCCGGGAAGGTCACCGTGCGCCGACTCAATCGCGCGGAATATCGAAATACCATCAATGACCTGATGGGGATTGAGTTTAACAGCGAGGTCGAGTTTCCGCCCGACGACGCGGGCGATGGATTCGACAATATGGGCGAGGTGCTGACGATTTCACCGCTGTTATTGGAAAAATACTTACAGGCCGCGGAGGTGATCGTGGAGCGCGCGGTACCGAAGGTCTCACGCGTGATGCCGAACCAGACGGCCACGGGGCGCGAGTTTCGCGGATCAGAGGGTGGGGGCACGGGTGAACGCATGCTCGTGACCAAGCCAGCTAAAGTGGCGCACTCGTTTCGCGTAGCGCAAACGGAGACCTACGGATTGGAAGCGGAATTGGAGATTCGCGGTTCATTCGATTTTGATCCAGGACAGGGTACGCTGATCGCCTGGGTCGACGGGGAGGAGTGGTTTCGTGAGGACGTCGCTTGGCAGGAAAAAAAGATTTTGAGCCGAGTGCGTGAAGTGCAGTGGGACGCTGGGGCCCATGCCGTGCAATTTGAGATCATCCCGCGCGAACGTGAAGCGAGCGCGTCGGTGCCAGCGGCGCGCACCCAGTCGGTGCCGGGAGCGACCAGTGTGATTGTGCGCGTCGCGTCGGTGCAGGTGAAAGGACCGCTCAAGCCGGAGCACTGGACCACTCCAGAGGGCTATGCGCGATTTTTCCCACGGGGGCCGGCGCCCACGGAGACGGCCGCGCGGGCCGCCTATGCCCGCGAGCTGCTCGGAGATTTCGCCGCGCGTGCTTATCGGCGGCCAGTGGATTCGGCCCATGTGGCGCGCCTCGTAGGCATCGCCAGCGACACCGATAGCCAGCCTGGGCATACCTTCGAGGAAGGCATCGGCCGGGCGATCATGGCGATCTTAGCCTCGCCGCGATTTTTGTTTCGAATTGAATCACCGGTCGAGGGGACTGCAGCCTATGCGCATGCGGACGAGTATGCGCTCGCGTCGCGGCTGTCGTATTTTTTGTGGTCTACGATGCCGGATGCAGAGCTGACGGGCTTGGCGGCGAAGGGTCAGCTTCGGCGGGAGCTACCCGCCCAAGTGACGCGCATGATGGCCGA
>CAMATV010000197.1 GCA_945861235.1 Opitutus sp. GAS368 | reverse complement strand
CTCACGACGACCAACGGCCGCGTGACGATCATGATGCCCCACCCTGAACGCGTCTTCCGCAGCGCCTGCATGAGCTGGAGCCCCGCCGACTGGCCCGAAGACTCCCCCTGGATGAAACTCTTCCGCAACGCCCGCGCGTGGGTGGGGTGGTAAATCCGACTGTGTTTCCGCCAATTTTTCCTTCGCCATTCCAACGACGGAAAGCTGTTTTCCGAAAGCAGCCATAGTGCCAAGTGCTCTGCCACCTTCTGTGCAGCGCGGGGGGCTTTTGGGCCGCCATCACTTTTCCGCCGCAGCCACTCATTGACCCGATGGATTCAAGTTCCGCCAGATCCAAGCCAATCTACAAGCTCTTCGCTGTAGCGGTTCTGGCTTTCATTATTCTTGCCCTGAGATTTTCCCCAAACTGGGTAAATTTTCACAGCGAGTTCGCAACTACAGTCTCTCAATCTACCACACGGTCAGAGCGCAGTGCCCTCGAGAAAAGCTTTCTGTCTTACTCCGGAAGGGCCTACTATGTCATGCGCCAAGCGATTGATCTCAACGACCCAATCGACGACGTAAACCACAAGATCGTGCGCTGGCGCCTCTTCTTTCCTGCACTCGGCCACTTCCTGCACCTACCCGCGTGGTTCCTGCTCGGATTGTCGCACGTTGGAGCGTTTTTTCTTATCCTGAGCTTGGTTAATCTTGGTTGGTCCTTTTCGGCCGACCACCATCATCGCTTGCTGGCAGGCTTTTGTTTCGCGATCATCGTCGGTGCCACCGCGCCGTTTATTACTTCGATGGGCTTGCTCGGCTACTATGATTCTTGGCTCGCGCTCGGCCTAGTGACTATAGCTTTCTCGCGCTCCCGCGCGCTTGTTTTACTCGCATGTCTAGCAACGCCATGGGTGGACGAACGGCTAGTGATCGGATTTCCGCTATCACTGGGAATACGGTTTGTCACTGGTCTTGGTTATGGCGCTGCGAGTTTTCGGAAATGGTTTCACAAGGAAGCCCTCGGGCCCTGCACTATTGTCGCCATCTATACAGTTCTGAGGCTTCATTTAGGTGGATCCCAGGGATCACAAACGATGCACCAGTATTTCCAGAAGTTTATTGCCGGAGAAGACGTGTCACTTTTCCACCGTTTTGTCGGCGCCGTTGCCGGGCTAAGGATAGCTGTATTTCTTGTCCTTTTCGCGCTCATCGCAGCTTGGCCAACAGCAAGCACTCAAGAAACCAAGCGACATTGGCTGCCGCTGATCCTACTTCCGCCAACGTTTGCCCTCGCGTTATTGACTGCGGTGGATCTCAGCCGCTCTATGGTAATACTTTTGGTGATAGTCCCTTTGGGGTGGGCTTGGCTCGATCAACTGCCTTCGACGGGGCGAGTCTGGCTACCGCCGATAGCTGCTATTACCGCATTGATTTTGCCGGCCTATCATGTGGTAGGCACAAAAACCAGTTTAGCCGACAATTGGTTCAAGTCATCCGCCGTCCTGATGGAAGGAGTAAACGCCACAGGCATAGGTTACCTAACCGGGGCTGGGGTAGTTCAAGATCAGGAGAAAGGATTCAGCTTCATACTTAAAGCAGCCAATCAAGGGTGGGGAGTTGCCCAGAAAAACGCTGCTGTATTGTTTGATCAAGGCGTCGGCACTAAAAAGAACGAATCTGAGGCGTTAAGATGGTTCCGACTGGCTGCGGAGTCCGGCAGTGCCGAAGCACAAGCAATTTTAGGCGAACGGTGCATGGGGGGCACAGGTCTATTGCCCCTGGATGAAGTTCAAGCGATCCATTGGTTCGAGCAGGCCGCCGCGCAAGATCACGTGACTGCGATGGTAAACTTGGGAAAGATATACGCCCGCGGCAATAAAACGCCAATCGACCGCGAACGCGCCCACTATTGGTGGAATCGTGCCGCCGGCCGGGGTAATGAAGAAGCCCGCCAATTGCTGCTCGTATTCTGAGTCAGCTACAGCTTTTCCTGCGCTATTGCAGCCTCAGGCCTAGAGCTTGGTCGGTCTGATACAACTACTGCGCCTCGGTGCCGCGGAGGATCCCCGCTCACGTCAGGCCTATCCGCACTCCTGCGTCAGTCGCAGCAGGCGCTGCCATTCATCCGGAAACCTACGCGCCAACACTGGCATACCAGTTGCGCAAGCCTCTATGATATTTTTCCTTACGCCCACTCCGCTCCTTCGCATGCGCTCCTCACATTCACCTTTCGCCGCACTCGTGTCCCTCTTCTCCCTCGCCACCTGCGCACTCCTCGCTCTCGCCGCGCGCTCCTCCTTTTATTAGTCGTCACCACTCGCGCCCACGCCGCGACACCCGCCACCGTCTTCGACGACATCAAGACCCGCGCCACCCCCGACGAACTCAACGCCTGCTCTTCGCCCTTCCCAAGGGCGGCGATTTGCACCATCCCAGCGGCGGCGGCGTGCCGATGGACTACGTCGTCGAGTATTACACCAACCCCGCTCGCCACCGCGGCCAAAGATTCTATGTCCGCACGACCATCGCCCACGTGCCCCGCGCCCCACCCCGGCCATGCCCGCGGTCCTCTTCCACCTCGTCCGCGAGTCTATGTGGAAAACCTCTTCCCCCGTCCTCCGCGACCAGTGGAAGCTCGTGACCGCTCTCACCGCCGAAGAAAAAGCCGCGTGGCTCTCCAGCCTCTAACTCGATCTGCCCGGCGAAGGTCGCGGCGAGTTTTTCAAAAAACGTAGTTCCGTCTCGGCCCCATCTTCAGCGACATCACCCTCGGCCCCGATCTGCTCGTCGAAAACATGAAGGCCTTCGGCCGCGAAGGCGTCCGCTACCTCAAAATGCTAGTCAGCCCTTGGGGCGCCACCGACGCCGAGGGCCGCTTGGTCCTCCCCGAAGACTACGCTCGCGCCTACCAAGCTCGCCTCGCCCAACCCGACGCCCTCGCCACCGGCGTCACGGTGCGTCTCCAAATCGTCGTAATCCGTTTCCTCCGCGGCGCCGAAGATAAAATCCGCGGCGCCTACGCTTTCATCGCCGCCCACCGCGATCTGTTTGTCGGCATCAACCTCGCCGGTCGCGAGGACAACGGCAAAGGCCAGGCCGCCCGCTTCACGAATGTCTTTCGCGCGATGCAGCGCAAATACCCGCGCATCCCTCTCGCCATCCACGCTGGCGAATCCGACGAGGCCAACGCCAACATCCGCGACACCCTCCTCCTCGGCGCCGATCGTATCGGCCACGGCGTGAATGTCCTCAGCGAACCCGCGACCTACCTCCTCCTCCGCAATAACCGCCACCTCGTCGAAATTAATTTGGTCAGCAACCGCCTCCTCGACTACGTCACCGATCCGATGCGACATCCCTTCCCCGTGCTCTTGCGCACCGGCGTCCCCGTTGGCCTCAACACCGACGATCGCGGCATGTGGGACTCCACCTTCACCGACGAATATTTCACCGCCGTGAAGAACTATAACCTGAGCTGGGCCGAGACCGTCTCCCTCGCCCGCAATAGCCTCGTCCACGCCTTTCTCGACGAACCCACCAAGGCGCCCCTCCTCGCCAACTACGAAAAGGCACTCGCCGTTTACGAGGCCCGCTACCTCACGGCCGATTGGCGCGCGGCCTCCACCGGCATCACGCCCATCGTCTCGAAGCACGGCAAGAAAGCCTTCCGCCTCACCGCGCCCGCCAACCTTGGCGAACTACGCTGACCGCCACGGTTGCGTTCACGCCCGCCGGCTTCATAGATGAACATCTGAAAACGTCGTCGTCTCCTTCCCGTTCCACTCCGCTGCGCCCCACGATCCTCACGGTCGACGACGCCAAGGCCGTCCGCCTCCTCACCCAGCGGGCCCTCGCCGCCTTCGACTGCGACATATCTGAAGCCCCCAATGGCTACAACGCCCTCTTCGCCATGGAGCGCGCGCTGCCTGATCTGATTTTACTGGACGTTAATATGCCGACCATGGGCGGCGTCGAAATGCTCACGTTGCTGCGCTCCAATCCCACGCTCGCCGCGATCCCGGTGATCATGCTCACCTCGCCCGCGGACCATGGTGTGATGGCCCAACTCACCGCGCTCGGCACCAACGGCCACCTCATGAAGCCGTTCACTGCGGCCACGCTCATCGAAAAAATCCGCGCCGTCATCAATTTAGCGCCGGCCCCCGCCAAGCCGGCCTAAGCGCGCGCAGTCGCGCCCGACGCAGCGACGGCGGTTTCCCAAGCGCCGTCAGCCCCGCCGCCCACGGGCGCTTGGGAAAGCACCCCTCCCCCCGGCAGTCACCTCGCCCGCGCCGAACCTTCCTGTTGCACTCGGCCCCAGCGCACCGCAAGGTTTCCAATCCGGTCGCTCCGCGCACCGGAATTCCATGCCTTTCCACACTCTGCGGCGCCTTGGCGTCCGCATCTCCTCCGCAGTCCGCTGCCTCTTCGCCCAGGTCGAGTCGCCGGAGGCTCGTTATCGCAACTTCAACGGCCGCTACTTTTCCGGGTTCTACGAACAGGAACGTATGCTCGCGGACAAACCGCGCATGGAATTTTACCGGGCCGCGATCCAGCGCCACATCCAGCCCGGCGACCGCGTCGTCGACCTCGGCACCGGCACCGGCATCCTCGCCGCCCTCGCCTCCCGCCGCGGTGCCGCGAAAGTCTACGCGATCGACCATTCCTCCATCCTCGAAACTGCCCGCACCCTCGCGACGGCCAACGGAATCGAGCGCGTCGAATTCGTCTCCACCCACAGCACGGAATTTCGCCTCTCCGAGCGCGTCGACGTCATCCTTCACGAACAGATGGGCGACTGCCTCTTCGACGAAGCGATGGTCGCCAACGTGAGCGATCTCCGCGACCGCTTGTTAAAGCCCGGCGGCCTCATCCTCCCGAGCCTTTTCGAATTTTTCTGTGAGCCGATCAAAATCCGCAACGAGCGGCACGTCCCCTTCATCTGGGAACTCGCGGTGCACGGCTACGACTACTCCGTGCTCGAGCGTCAACGCCCGCAAGACCCGGACTACTACCAGGTCCGGAGCAGCGACCTCGCCCTCGTCGAGCACTTCCTCGGCGAACCCGCGCCCGTGCTCACGCTCGACCTCCACACCGTCAATGAAGCCGCCCTCCCGCACGCACTCACCTTCACGCGCACCGTCGTGAATGCCGGACGACTCGACGGCTACGCCGTCTATTTTCGCACCCACGTGGACACCGATCTCAGTCTCGGCTCCGGTCCACTCGATCCTGGACGCGCACCGCACTGGGGCTTCCGCGTATTGCGGACGGACCGCGACGACTTCGCGGCGGGCGATGTGATCGAGGTTCAACTCAACGTCGGACGTTGGTCAGAATTGGATACGTGGCGCTGGAAACATGTGAAACACGCCCGCGCAGACGATCCCGCCCCCAGTGCGACGGCGTGATGTCGATCGTTGCGTCGGCTGATGGCTCCTCGGTTTCCAGCGAGCAACTGCCCGTAACGGGCACCACCGGAGAGGCAAAAAATTGCACCGCGCGGGCAACGCCACGGGAATCGTCTCGGAAACCACCGAGCCCTAAACCCGTGCAAACACCCGCCTGGACCAGCCTACCCACAGACTCAGGACACCCAGCGTTCTCAGTCGCGGCGTTTCCATCTGCCGAACCCTGAACCTGCGGGAAAAATCATCGATTGGCGAAGGCGCTGGTGGCTGAGATTTTCCCGCAGATTCGGGGCACCACAGATGGCTGACCGACCAAACGCCCGATGATGATGTCGGCACAAATCTCTTTTCCTAATCTGCGGAGTCCTGAATCTGTGGGAGAAATCCGGAAGGGCGGCGCGATTTCGGCGAGTGCGCTGGTGGCTGAGATTTTCCGCAGATTCAGGGCACCGCAGGTGGCTGACCGAGCAAACGTCCGATGATTTTGTCTGCACAAATCTCTTTTCCTGATCTGCGGAGTCCTGGATCTGTGGGAGAAATCCGGAAGGGCGGCGCGATTTCGGCGAGTGCGCTGATGGCTGAGATTTCCCGCAGATTCAGGGCACCGCAGATGGCTGACCGAGCAAACGCCCGATGATGATGTCGGCACAAAGCTCTTTTCCTGATCTGCGGACTTCAGAATTCGACCAGAAGTTTTAGCGGCGATGCGCCGGAGTTCCCTGCGATGCTGCAGGAAGGCAGATCGACCAAATGAACGCCGTGGAGTCGCTGCGGTATTTCTCCGCCTACCGGCAATCTTCCTGAAACCACGCTTTCTTTTCTCGCCGGGTCCCCCCACCCTTTTACCACCCTCCCATGAAGACCTCCCCGATCACGCTCCCGCCCACGAATTCGTCCGCACCCCGCGATTCCAATTTCCGTTTCGCGCCCGGCGCGCCCGCGCGACCCGACCGCCGGGCGTTTCTCGGCGGCGCGGCGGCGGCGCTGG
>CAMATV010000196.1 GCA_945861235.1 Opitutus sp. GAS368 | reverse complement strand
CGCTTGCGGGCGCTTCCCCGAGCGCGAGCAAGCTCGCTGCCTACATCCGACTGCATCGCTTGGCTCAGGACTAGCCACGCACGCCAAAGATGCCGTTGCTTCGGTGTCTGGCGTTCGGGTGAAAGCCGATGCCAACACCGATGTTGCATCGCATTTATTGATACAGAAAACCCCAGCTGACGCGCCGCTGCTTGGTCGCCGCCGAGGATAGGAGCAACAGCTTGCCGCCAGACTCCGTCACGCCAAGTTTCGTGCTCCATGAATGTTTCCGGCCGCCCTACTCGCACCCTCTGGCCCTCCGCCGACGGCACCGCGATCGAGATCATCGACCAGACGCGCCTACCGCATGCGTTCGTCACCGCTCGCCTCGCCACCCTCGATGATGCGGCCCACGCCATCCGCGCGATGCTGGTGCGCGGAGCCCCGCTAATCGGTGCCACCGCGGCGTGGGGCCTGTGGCTCGCACTCCGCGCGGATGCGTCCGACGCCGCCCTCGCCCACGCCTACGCCACGCTCATCGCTACCCGCCCGACCGCCGTCAATCTGCGCTGGGCGCTGGACCGCGTGCGCACCCACGTCGCCCCCCTCGCCCCGAGCGCACGCGCGGCCGCTTCGCGCCAGCTCGCCGTCTCCATGTGTGATGAAGACGTCGCCCTCAACCGCGCTATCGCAGTCGCCGGCCTGCCACTCATCCGGGCCATCGCCGCACGCAAAGCGCCCGGCGAACGCGTCAACGTGCTCACGCATTGCAACGCCGGCTGGCTCGCCACCGTCGACATCGGCACCGCGACCGCCCCTCTCTACGCCGCCCATGACGCCGGCCTGTCCGTCCATGTCTGGGTCGATGAAACCCGACCGCGCAACCAGGGTGCCAGCCTCACCGCTTGGGAACTGCTCAATCACGGCGTACCCCACACCGTCATCGCCGACAACGCCGGCGGTCACCTGATGCAACACGGCCACGTCGATCTCGTCATCGTCGGCACCGACCGCACGACCGCCACCGGAGACGTCTGCAACAAAATCGGCACCTACCTGAAAGCCTTGGCCGCGCACGACAACCACGTGCCGTTTTACGTCGCAGCACCCTCGCCGAGCATCGATTGGGCGCTGCGGGACGGGCTGCGGGAAATCCCTATCGAGGAGCGGGCCGCCCGGGAAGTCACTCATCTCACGGGTCGTCTGCCCGACGGAACGGTCGCCACCATCGCGCTCCTCCCCGAGGGCAGCCCTGCCGCGAATCCGGCGTTCGATGTCACTCCGGCTCGCCTCGTCACCGGCCTCATCACGGAGCGCGGCGTCTGCGCCGCCAATGCCACCGCACTGCGCGCGCTGTTTCCCGATAAATCTAAAAACGGGTGATGCCGAGGCCCGGCGACCCTCAACTCCATTAACGCGCGCGTTCGCGTGCAGGCCGGTTACTCCCCGTCCGCGAATCCCACGTCACGCGGGTGTTCACCGCGACTGCGGAATCCCTCTGGCGGACTCGGCACCCGGCGCGAGTTCCCGCTCGACGAGGAGGTCGTCCCCACACACCACGCGGTGAGTGTTGACCACGCGCATCGTCTGCAAATCGTCGCGCGGCGCGGACCATCGATCTAACGCCGGGCGTGTCATCGCCGTGTGCGAGCTTGCGTCCCGCCCGCTCCAGGGCGTTTGCTGCGTCATGCGTCCCACCCCTCGCGTCCTCCTCGCCGCCCTCGGCCTCTTCATCCTCGCCACACTCGCCCGCGCTCATGCGCCGGCGGTCGATATGTTTGGCGCCGCCCAGAAATTCCTCGCCACGCTGAGCGCCGATCAGGCGAAGCAGGCCACCTACCCGCTCACCGATGCCGAACGTGAGAACTGGTTTTTCACTCCCGTCCCCCGTCAAGGTTTGTCGCTCAAGCACCTGACCGAAGCTCAACGTGACCTCGGTCTCGCGCTGCTCCGCAGCGGACTGGGGCAGAGCGGTCTCCTGCGCGCCGAAGGTATCAGGTCGCTCGAGATCATCCTCAAGGAACTGGAAAAAGACACGCCGGCTGGTCGCCGCGACCCGATCAATTATTTCATCACGATCTTCGGCACTCCGTCGGAAAAGCAATCGTGGGGCTGGCGCTTCGAGGGCCATCATCTCTCGTTTAACTTCACCCTCGTCGATGGCGCGCACGTATTTTTCGCGCCGGTCTTCATGGGCACCAATCCCGCTGAAGTGCGCTCCGGACCGCGCAAGGGTGAACGCGTGCTGGGCGAGGAAGAAGACCTCGGTCTCGCCTTGGTGAATTCGCTCGACGCGGCGCAGCGCAAGGTCGCGATCTTTGCCGACGTCGCTCCGAAGGAAATCGTCACCACGAACAAGAAGCGGGTGGAATTGCTCGCCCCGGCGGGTATCGCCGCCGCTCAACTCACCGCGGGGCAGCGCGAAAAGCTCTTCGCCTTGGTCAAAGTCTACGCCAGCCGCGGTCGCGCCGAAATCGCCGCTGAGACCTTTGCCGCCATCAGCAAGGCCGGCCTAGACAAGGTCACGTTTGCGTGGGCCGGCGCGCTCGACCGTAGCGCCGCAACCTACTACCGCATCCAAGGCCCGACCTTCCTCATCGAATTCGATAACTCCCAGAATAACGCCAACCACGTCCACTCCGTGTTCCGCGATTTCAAAGGTGACTTTGGCCACGACCTCCTCGCCGAGCACTATGCCAAGGAGCACAAAAAATAAGTGGGGCGCCCGGTTCGGGAAACCGGGGGACAGCGGAAACCAATTGCTCGCTTCGGGATAGGAGCCTTCATCGCCTCCGCCCTGACGACGCGGCAGATTGGATTGCATTTTTTTTGAAAAAAATCTCGACGACTCTGCGGAGATCGTCACGTTCGCCCACGCATC
The DNA here is from genome assembly GCA_945861235.1 of Opitutus sp. GAS368. Taxonomy (GTDB): domain Bacteria; phylum Verrucomicrobiota; class Verrucomicrobiia; order Opitutales; family Opitutaceae; genus GAS368. The sequence goes on along the minus strand of CAMATV010000196.1, from coordinate 3,524 downwards.
AGGAACGAACTGACCTTCAAAAAGTCGGTTCCGCCAACCGGGCCGGGAGCGGCCACGGTGGATCGGGGACGGCCTCGGATGTGCGCAACCCGCAAGGGAAGCGAACCAAGAACGCTCCCGAAGACGAAACCGATCTGATGCCCAGATCGGTTTTTTGTTTTCAAAACCTGCTGCGCGATAACTCCCACAAAGAACATCACGCATCATGACTACCATCGCCATCCTCCCCGGCATCCGCGTCCGCGCCGAGAACGAGAACCATCACCTGTGGAACAACCACGGGACCTGGTTTCTCCATTATACCGTCCACCCGACACCCTTTACCAAGGAGCGTATCCGCCGCTCGCTTGGCACCAAGGACGTCACCATCGCCCGAGAGCGTCGCGACACGTTTTTTGCCCAACTGGCAGCTGAGGCCACGAAAGTCGCGGGCGCTGCTGCGGCCCGCAAAGCATTTGCCGCCTGATCAGAGTGGGCTCCCCTCGCCGCGGTCGCTGCAGTGGATTGTCCGGGCGGGCCGGTGCTTCTCACGACGGTCGCTGTGGGTCACCCTGCGGGAGGATTTGACTGGGAGCAGCAAGTGCGTACGCCCAGTGAAAATGACCGCACCCGCGGCGTCTGGGCGAGGTGTTCTCGCTGCTAGGAATTGGGCGCGAGGCAGGAAATCCGTGGGAAACGGAAAAACGGGCATTGACAAGAGTGCGCGCGCCTTTGTTTTCATGCCACTCTATCGGATGGCGAAAGTCACCCGAAGCCACGTTGCCTGGTAGCTCAGTGGCAGAGCAGGTGACTGTTAATCACTTGGTCGTAGGTTCGATCCCTACCCGGGCAGCCAATGAAGGCCAACAACTTAACGGTTGTTGGCCTTCTCCTTTTAAAACGTGCTCCGCCAATCCTCCGCCAATTTTAAGGCTGTCGCCCTGTCCCCGATTGAACTCTTGGATTCCGCCCACTCGCCTCGATTCAGTTGATTGAGTGTGCCGGCCGCGGGGGGACTTCAGCCCGCTAGTATTTTCCGGCTACCGGGCCGACTTACGGAGGAGTCTCCGCCATCGGCAAAAGGCCTTAACTAACTGCGCTTTTCGATGGGTACTACTCGTGCGGCCGCGATCTACGAATCGCCCGAACCTAGTCCTCGTTTCTTCAACATCATCCGCTTCCATTTCTCCCTCAGATTCCGAACCCGCACCAGCCGAAGTCCGTCCCGAAGCAGTCATTTTGATTTTCATTTGCAGCTCCGCGCGCTCTCGCCGCCGTTTCACGTTTTCGTCACTATTTCGCTTTGATTGGCAGCATATTTCATATTTGTAAATTGCGCTTCGCCTCGACGCTCGCTCCCTCGACGAGCAACCTCCCGCCCACCTGCCCACCTTCGCGCTCTACGAATCTGAGCCGCGATTTCCCCTTCGATTAAAACCATGAGCAGCAAAAAACTTCCCCTCTGTCCCTATCGCTGTGCATCGATCGGCCGCAGAATGATGGACGAACACCTCAACCGGTGTCCCAAACTACCGCGCGAGCCGAAACCAAGAGCATTGCCGGACTATCGCCATATTCTCAGCGTGCTCACTTGGAAATTCGGCCAGGCGGAGGGCTCCGCCGGCTTAAGCCGCGGCGCCGAGGTCGCCGCCAAGATCAGCAAGATTGCCCGCAAAGCAGCAGCCCGGTCTCGCCTACGGCTGAAGGGCTACCGCCTGCACAAGGGAATCCAAATTCACGGCGGCGGGGCGCCGGGTTTGAAGCAGCAAGGGTAGTTTCAATTCCCTCACAGACGAGACGCCGACCATGCTGTTCATGGTGGTGCGTTGATTCCGAATCACCGCGGCGAGCACTAGGCGTCGATCTCAGACTCGCCGTGAACCTCTAAGATTTCCGTCTGACAGGCGGACGGTTGTCCATGAATCGCTCGGACGAGAGGCACCACGGTGACAATGGAGAGCAGCACCGATCGAGTCCGCGCATCTTCACGGATCATCACCAAGCCAGTGTCGATTGCGTGCAAGACGGCCCATCGCTTTGATCCGACTTCGCTCCACGGCGCCAACTGCGGATCTGTCGCATAGGTCCGGAGCTGATGCCGCGACGAAACGCGAATTTCGAGCGACCTCGACGTCCCCCCTTTTTGGCTCAGAACCGTGCCACATATGCGAATGCCGGAGCCGACCAGCTGGCCACGCGCATCCGAAAAGGGCGAGAATCCCGCAGCACGCCACGCTGGATCCATTTTTCTTTGTTGGGTGCCCCTTCGCTCCCGTTTCGCCGCTTCGAGGACATACTCACCCAAAGCCCGAATGATCATCGGGTGATCGAGCCCTTGATCGGTGCATGCGTGTTTTGGCCATGGTGGACCGAGCTCGTCGAAGAAAACCCGTCCGTCATCGGGCGACTCGTAGAAGAAAACGTCGGCGTTGCAAACCGGACAACGCGCGTTCGGATTCACATAAGTGGTTCGGACGCGATAGGACGAATGCATCCTAGTCTTCGAAGGACTTGACGGGGAACTTGAGCGTTCGCCTTCTCCGCTACTCCCCGGGCAACTCCAGGCCCCACCGCGATGGATAGGTCGCGTTTGTCCATAAATCACGCGGAACTCAATCTCTCCGCCGCATTGGTCGCATGTGGGCATTCGAATTGGGCCAAAGGAACAGCCGCGGGCGCTATGGGTGCAAGCGTATGTTGTCGATCTAGGCGCCATCGACGTCACGGCGATTCCACGCGTGGAAAAATGAAAAAGTTCGGACGCACCCAATCTCCGTTGTTGGGGGCGGGTGCCTCAATCCCCCGACTATGGGTGGCCCTCACTTCCTTCCGCTCTCTGGTTCTGGGCCTCGCGCCTCGGCCTCGCTACGGGTCACCTCAGTATCGTGATCCGTTGGTCCGCCATCCTACCGTCCGGGCTTCCGTATCACTCCAGTGGGCTCCCGCCGCTCCAGCGGGTTCCACTCGAGTCCCGTCGCCTCACTCGCAACGCACTCGCTTGGATCACCGCGGCGACGCCGTCCTCACCCTCGCAACGCCCGCACTCGCTTCGCTCGCTTGGCGAATCGCTCCCGCGTCTTCGCCGCCCGCAACGCCAACACTCCCCCTGTCCGTCTTCACCCGCTCCCGTAGGTCGCTCGCCTCAACGCCATCGCTCGCTCGGCGAGCCACGCTAACGCGCTCCGTCGCCACGTCCTCGATAATTCGCCCGCAGACGGTGCCGCTCGGCCTCCCTCCATTTCGCTCCGCGCTACCGTTCCGCCTACGGTGCGCCGACTCCGCCCAGTCGGGGGCCGCAACGCCCTGCGCCCCTGACGTCACGGCTCTCGCCGAGCCGAGAACCGCGCCGTCTCGCTGCGCGAACGGGGCTACGGTCGTCGCGGCTGATCCCCGACCCGGCGTCGCCGTCGCCCCTCCGGCTCCACGTCCGCACTCCGCTCCATTGTTCGTCATGCCGCCCGCGTTGCGGGCACCCGGCATTCCTCACCCCGGCGCTTCGCTTCGGGGCCTGCGCCTTCGGCTTCGGCGTTCCGCGCTATCGCGCT
>CAMATV010000195.1 GCA_945861235.1 Opitutus sp. GAS368 | reverse complement strand
AGCGCCGTCCGGCGCCCGGCCCCCCGCGAACACGCGGCCACATCCGCCCGATAGCCGCTCTGCGGCACCCGCACTTCCCTCGCCGCAATCGCAAACCCATTCTCCCACGCCCAACTCACCGCCAACTCCTTCAACTGCCGATGCTGCTCGGTCTCCCCCCGTCTCATCGGCGAACCCGTGCCCACTGCGTTCTCCTCTGCTTGGTCCTTGGTCATTGGTCTTTGGTCCTTTTCCCGCTACCCGCACAGCAAGAAATCTCGCCCCTCGGCGTATCCACGTTCCACTAACCGCGCCCGATTATAGTCCCGCGCCCCCCGCGTCGTGACATAACTCAGCACAAAAATCTCTCCGCGGGCCGGCAACGCTTCCACTCCGATCACCGGCAACCCTGTTCCCCCGATTCTCCGTCCGGTCTTCTTCACATCCACATCCACATACCCCGCGATCAGCACACCCCACTCCGCCAACCACGCCGCACGCTTCCGCGTGTGTCGGCCCGCGCCCCACACCACAATCTTCCGCCCCACCGCGACGCGCGCCAACTCCCGTGCAATCCATTCCGCCTTCATCCGGAAAAACGCGTCCGGCGCGTAGCGGGCATCCGTCCGCGTCAGCCGCGTCGGCGCGTCATTCCAGGTCAGCAACACCCGCGGCACTTTCGCGATCCGCACGCCCGCATCGAGCCACCGCAACCACAGCTCGTAGTCCTCCGGGAAATCGCCGTCGCGATATCCCCCGAGCCGCGCCACCAGCTCGCGTCGAAACATCACGCTGGGATTCACGACCGGTTGCTCGACAAAACGGCCCAACGCAATCGCCTCCGGCGTGACCAGCGCGTTCACCCAATCGACGTGCAGCGCATAACCCGCGTTCGCCGCCCGATCGCCGCCAAATTCCACGAGACAACCCACCGCGCCCACGTCGCGATTTTCCGCCTGCTCGAGCAACGCGACCTGCTCAGCCAACCGCTCGGGATGCGAAAAATCATCCGCGTCCATCCGCGCGATAAACGCTCCCCGCGCCTCGGCCATCGCCGCATTCGCCGTCAGCGCCACCCCCGCATGCTCCCGCGCGCACACCCGCATCCGCGTCTCCACCTGCGCCAGCTCCCGCAAAATCTCCCGCGTCCCATCCGTCGAGCCGTCGTCCATCACGACGAGTTCCCAATCCGCCCACGTCTGCGCCCGCACACTCGCCACCGCCCGCGTGATCGTGGCGGCAGCATTGAACACGGGAATGACCACGGAGACGCGGGGCATTCCGAAATCCAAACCGCTTTCTCCTTCGATTACACGGCCGAACCCATTCCCCCACACCTATTGCTCCTTACCACAGAGACACGGAGGCACAGAGATTCGAAGACATCCCGACCTCGCTATCGTCTCTCTCTTCTCAGTGCCTCTGTGGTTCCCTGCTTCACCCCGTCCCCCACCGCAGCCCCCGCCCGCAGATTTTTCGCCCCAAGGAACGTTTCTCTGTCGGATTTCCTCATCCGGCGGCGATAAACTCTCAGCGCTTACCCCATGACCGACCACGAACTGCTCTCCCGCTACGCCCGCGAAAATTCGCAGGCCGCCTTCGCCGAACTCGTCGCCCGCCACGTCAACCTCGTCTACTCCGCCGCCCGCCGCCAAGTCCGCGCGCCCCAACTCGCCGAAGACATCGCGCAATCCGTCTTCCTCGACCTCGCCCGCCACGCGGAGGAACTCTCCTCCATCCAACCGCTCGCCGCCTGGCTCCACGTCGTCACCCGCCGCACCGCCATCGATGTGATCCGCCGCGAGACTCGCCGCACCGCCCGCGAACAAACCGCCGTCGAACTCGCCGCCACCGCTGCCATGCCTTCCTCTTCTCCCTCCGCGTGGTCGCAGCTCGAACCCCTCCTCGACGAAGCCGTCGCCGCCCTCCCCGAGTCCGACCGCACCGCGATCCTCCTCCGGTTTTTCGAAAACAAAAGCCTCCGCGAAATCGGCGAGTCCCTCGGCACCAGCGAAGACGCCGCGCAAAAGCGCGTGAGCCGCGCCCTCGACCAATTGCGCACCGTCCTCCTGCGCCGCGGCCTCACCATCACTGCTGCCACTCTGGCCACCGACCTCTCCGCCCACGCGATCCTCACAGCTCCCGTCGCGCTCACCGGTGCGATCGCCACCAGCGCCGCCGCCCTCTCCATCGCGACCGCCGCCACCTCCACTGCGGTCAAAACCGTTCTCATGACGACCCTCCAAAAATCCCTCGTCACCGCCGCCCTTGTCATCACCGCCGGCGCGGGCCTCTACGAAGTGTCCGTGGTTTACCGCCAACGCGCCGAGCTCGCTCAGCTCCAGACTCGCTCCGCCGCTCTCCTCGCCGACCTCGATCGAACGCGCGCCGAACACGTCGCCGCCGCCCGCCGCCTCGCCATCGTCGAGGCGCAAATCGACGCCCGCCTCGCCGCCGCGCGTCCTCCCGCCCCGGGCAGCGACGCCGCGCTCGAAGCGCAAATCCAGACGTGGCTCGCCCACCTCGACCGCCTCAAACAGCTCATCGTCCAACGCACCGACCTCGCCATCCCCGAGCTGCTTTTCCTTTCCGCCGACGACTGGGCCAGCGTTGCCAGCCAAACCGCTTCCGCTCCCGGCCTTGACACTGAGTCCGGCCTCCGCGGCTCGCTCGCGATTCTCCGCCAGCGCGCGGAAAATCTCATGGCCATGAAACTCCAGCGGGCGCTCAACACCTACCTCAAGTCCGCTGGTGGCGTTCTCCCCGATTCGATCGCGCAATTGCTGCCCCATTTCGATCCCTCCATCTCCCCCGAACTGCTTTTACGCTACGAGCTTCTCCGCACCGGAAAACTCGCCGATATCTCCGTCAACGACCGTAGCACCGGAATCATCGCCACCAAGAGCATCGTGGACCTCGATCAGGATTTCCTTTGGCGCATCGGCACCGGCGGTTTCACTTCGATCAGTGCCATGAGCTTCCTCGTCAGCGAGGCCCAGCGACAGTTCGGCCAAGCCAACGGCGGTCAGCGCGCCACGCTCCCCGAGCAACTCACGCCCTATCTCAAATGGCCCGTCGATCCGGCCAAGTTGCAGAAATTCCTCGTCCCGCGTCGCCCCGCAGCCGTCCCCACCCCATGACTCGCCCGCACTTTATCCTGTTCGGCACCGTGTTCGCCGCTCTCGCTGGCACCGGTCTCTACGAGGCCCGTTTGATTTCCGCGCAACGCGACCAAGAGCAAGCACTCCTCCGGCGCACGGCCGATCTGGAACGCCAGGTCACCGACCTCCGCCGCCAGCGCGACACCACCGCCCGCGACTTGCAGCTCGCCGAGCAGCAGCTCACCCAGCTTCCCGCCTCCGCCGCGCCCGCGGCGGATCGCCCTCGGGACCCCGAAGTGAAGGCCTGGCTCGCCCGCGTGAAACAGCTCCGTCAACTCTCCGCCGCGCATCCCGACCGCCAGATCCCCGAGATGGGCCTGCTGACCGACGACGACTGGCTGCAAGTCGCGCGTCAGGCTTCCTTCGATACCGAAGATCAACGCCGGCAAGCCTTCGCCAGCCTGCGCACTGCGGCCAAGAAAAAATTTGTCGCCCAGCTCTCGGCCGCCCTCCCAAAATTTACGAAAGCCTTTGATGACAAGCTGCCCTCCAGCACCCTCGACCTCGCACCATATCTCAAACCGCCGGCCGACGCCGCGATGCTGCAACGTTACGGCATGACTCAGACTGGCCCGGTCACTGCCGCCAACCGCAGCGCGTGGGTCATGCGTGAACTCGCTCCGGTCGATGAAGACTACGATAGCCGCCACACGGTCAATTCCGGTGGAGGCTCCGGGAGCAGCAGCGCCCCCGCCGCGTGGATCGAGGATTTCCAACCGCGCATGTCCCGGGCTTTCAAAGCCTACGCCGACGCCCATCAAGGGGCGCAGCCCTCCGGTATCGCGCAAGCCGTCCCGTTCATCACACCACCTTTCCCGCCTGCCACTTTGGAGAAACTCATCAAAGCCGAGCGCGACCGACCGCGCTGACTGGGATAGGGCTTTCCAGCCCATGTCCGTCATTACGGAAACACGGGCTGGAAAGCCCGTGCCACTCCAGACGGTCTCCGCCGGCCATTGGCCGACCCACTCCCTGCCTCCGAAGGCGATCAGCCGCAGGGCTGCCCACCGTTTCGCCCATGGGTGAAACGCATGAGTGTTCTAGCCTTCAGGGCTTCTTCCCCTTCGTTTCCTCCGCGATCGCCTTCTCCAGTTTCTTCACCTTCGGCGCGATCACATAGGAACAATAACCCGCGTTCGGATTCCGTCGGAAATAATCCTGATGGTATTCCTCGGCCGGCCAGAATTTTTCCAGCGCCACGATCTCCGTCGTGATCGGATCGCGGAACACTTTCGCCGCGGCCGCCTTCGCTTTTTCCGCCGCCGCCTTTTGCGCCGCATCCGCAAACAAAATGATCGAGCGATAGTGCGGCCCCTTGTCGTTGCCCTGCCCACCCACCTGCGTCGGGTTGTGCACCTGCCAGAAGAAATCGAGCACCTTCTCCAGTGTCACCACCGCCGGATCAAACTCGATTTTGATCACCTCCGCGTGTCCCGTCACCTTCGCGGAAATTTGCTCGTAGGTAGGATTCAACTCCTTGCCGCCGGAGTAGCCGCTCACGACCGACTTCACGCCGGGGAGCAATTCATACGCGGCTTCGGTGCACCAAAAGCAGCCGCCGCCTAGGACCAGAGATTCATTTTTTGCGTTCATAGAAAGGGGAGCGGCCCATGCGAGCGCCGCCGCGAGAGCGAACATACCGAGGAGAGAGGTGGATTTCATCTTCGTGATTACCCAACGTGGCGCATTTATTCTCCCGCGCAAGGGGTCGTTGCTTCCTCTCAACTTTTATCAATCGCCCCAATGATTCAGACTTTGATATGCTAGGTAGCCGCGAGCGCCAGCGAGTGGTAATCCGTCCACTCGCTGGCGCTCGCGGCTACCGAAAAGTTCAGCGTTCACAGGACGTTGGTATTAAGCGCGGGCAGCTCCCGGTGGTCCGTGGTCGCAGGCGCCCTAGACCTGACGGAGCGGCGGATTCCCTGCCGCCGTGCGGGGGCGGCTGGCAAACCAACCCTCCGCGCAGTCCGTCAACGCACCGCGCGCGTCAGCTCTCGGCGGACCACGGAAACCAAGTCCACGACTCGCTCTGACGCGGACTCACCGGTCCTCACCGCGACAACTTCCGATATTTGATTCGGTGCGGCTGGTCCGCTTCCTTGCCCTTCCGCTTCTTAAAATCCTCGAGATAACTCGTGTAGTTGCCCGCATACCAGTGGACGTAACTGTCTCCCTCAAACGCCATGATGTGCGTCGCCACCCGGTCGAGAAACCAGCGGTCGTGGGAAATAATCACCGCGCAGCCGGCAAAGGTTTCCAACGCCTCCTCCAACGCCCGGATCGAATTCACATCGAGATCGTTGGTCGGCTCGTCGAGGAGCAGCAGGTTCGCCCCACTCTTCAGCACGCGCGCCAGCAGCACGCGATTGCGCTCACCGCCGGAGAGCACCCCGACTTTTTTCTGCTGATCCGCTCCCGTGAAGCCGAACTGCGCACAATACGCGCGGCTGTTCACCGAACGCGGCCCGAGCGTCAATAGCTCCTGCCCATCGCTAATGACTTCCCAAATCGTTTTCTGCCCCTCCAAGGAATCCCGCGACTGCTCCACATAGGCAAACTTCACCGTCTCACCCACCTTAAACGTGCCCGCATCGGCTTGCTCGAGCGCGGTGATGAGCTTGAACAACGTCGTCTTGCCCGCGCCGTTGGGTCCAATGATCCCCACGATACCACCGGGCGGCAGCGCGAAGTTCAGTTTATCGAAGAGCAGTTTTTCGCCAAAAGCCTTCGCCACATTCTGCGCCTCGACCACCACGGTGCCGAGCCGCGGTCCGGCGGGAATGATAATCTCAAAAATTTTCTCCTGCTCCGCGACGTCGGCCTTGAGCATCGTCTCGTAAGCGGTGATGCGCGCCTGGCCCTTCGATTGCCGGGCCTTCGCGCCTTGCCGAATCCAGTCCAGTTCGCGCGCCATGGCTTTCTGACGCTTGCTCTCCGTGCGCTCGGCCACGACGGCGATCGCCTGTTTCTGCTCCAGCCACGAGGAGTAGTTCCCCTTGAACGGCATCCCGGACCCGTGATCGAGCTCGAGGATCCACCCCGCGACATTGTCCAAAAAATACCGATCATGCGTCACCGCGATCACCGTGCCCGCGTAACGGCTGAGATGCTGCTCGAGCCAGTTCACGCTGTCGGCGTCGAGATGGTTGGTCGGTTCATCGAGCAGGAGAATGGAGGGTTTTTGCAGCAGCAGCCGCGCGAGCGCGACGCGGCGGCGCTCACCACCAGAGAGGTGATCGACGATCGCCTCGCCCGGCGGGCAACGCAGCGCATCCATCGCCATATCCACCTGCGGCGCGACATCCCA
>CAMATV010000194.1 GCA_945861235.1 Opitutus sp. GAS368 | reverse complement strand
ACAATTCAGGGGCGAGTTGAGGGGCAGCGTGCAGAGCCCGATCCTCGGAGGGAAAAAGCGGATTTTGCGGTGGCGCGACGTAGTCATCGTTTGTTGCCACCGGCACCGCTCGGCACTTTGGGCGTCACCGAAACGTTGCAGTAAATCCGACGCCAAAACCCTTGCTTCGGTCCGACCGGCGTGTCTTCTCTCTTTTCTCCGCGTTCGCGCGGATCAACCAACATCGTCAATAACGCTAGTAACAATCGGAGAGCTCAAACATGGCAGTAAAAGTCGCAATCAACGGTTTCGGTCGCATCGGTCGCCTGGTTTTCCGCGCACTCGTGGAACAGGGCCTGCTCGGAACGACGCTCGACGTCGTCGCCGTCGGAGACATCGTCCCCGCCGACAACCTTGCCTACCTGCTCAAGTATGACTCTACGCAGGGCAAGTTCGCCGGTACCGTGAGCTCCAAGAAGTCTTCGCCTGACAAGATCGAGGACGACGTCCTCATCGTCAACGGCCAGGAAATCCTCGTGGTTTCCGCGCGGTCTCCCGCCGAGCTCCCTTGGGCCAAACTGGGTGTCCAGCTCGTGATCGAGTCGACCGGTCTCTTCACTGAAGCCGACAAGGCCAAGGGCCACATCACCGCCGGGGCCAAGAAGGTCATCATCTCCGCTCCGGCGAAGGGTGAAGACATCACCGTCGTGATGGGCGTGAACGATCAGAAGCTCGATTTGGCGGTGCATCACATCATTTCCAACGCGTCCTGCACCACGAACTGCCTCGCGCCGATCGTGCACGTGCTCCTCAAGGAAGGCTTTGGCATCGACGAAGGTCTCATGACCACCGTTCACTCCTACACCGCGACGCAGAAGACCGTCGACGGTCCGTCGAAGAAGGATTGGAAGGGCGGCCGCACCGCGGCGCAGAACATCATCCCGTCGACGACGGGTGCCGCTAAGGCCACCGCGCTCGTGTGCCCCGAGGTGAAGGGCAAGCTCACCGGCATGGCCTTCCGCGTGCCGACCCCGACCGTCTCGGTCGTCGATCTCACCGTGCGCACCACCAAGGAGACCTCTTACAAGGAAATCTGCGCCGCGATGAAAAACGCCAGCGAGACTTACTTGAAGGGCATCCTCGCCTACACCAGCGACGAAGTCGTCTCGAGTGACTTCATCCACGACAAACATTCGTCGATCTTTGACGCGGGTTCGGGTGTCGAGCTGAACAGCAAGTTCTTCAAGCTCATCTCGTGGTATGACAACGAGTGGGGTTATTCCAATCGCGTCGTCGATCTCACCAAGAAGATCGCCGCCGGGATCTAAGCGCCCCGGGCGCTGAATCGTAGCGAGTAGCGAGTAGCGAGTAGCGAGCAGCAACGCCGCGAATCCGCCACCGCTACTCGCTTCTTTTTTTCTACCCGCTCCTCATTCCTCGCCACTCATCAGCCATGCCCAAATTCCAATCCATCCGCGACCTCGACCTCGCCGGCAAACGCGTGCTCATGCGCGTCGATTTCAACGTCCCGCAGGACAAACAGACCGGCGCGATCACCAACACGGCGCGCATCGCGGCCGCGTTGCCCTCGATCACGTTTGCGCTCGAGCGCGGCGCGTCCGTCGTCCTCATGTCGCACCTCGGCCGTCCCGACGGTCAGAAGATCGCGAAATTTTCCCTCCAGCCTGTGGCTGTGGAACTCGAGAAACTGCTCGGAAAATCCGTGACGTTTATCGATGACTGCGTCGGCCCGGCAGTCGAAGCGGCCTGCGCGAAGATCGCGCCCGGGAGTGTCGTCTTGTTGGAGAATCTCCGCTTTCACATCGAGGAAGAGGGCAAGGTGAAGCTCGAGGACGGCACGTCCAAGAAGGCCGATCCAGCGGCGGTCGCGGCTTTCCGCGCTTCGCTGACGAAGCTCGGCGACGTCTTTGTGAACGATGCCTTCGGCACCGCGCACCGCGCGCACTCGTCGATGGTCGGCGTGGCGCTGCCGGTGAAGGCGGCCGGCTTTCTGATGGAGGCCGAACTCAAGGCGTTTGCCAAAGTACTCGAAACGCCTGACCGGCCCCTATTGGCTATTCTCGGCGGGGCCAAGATCGCGGACAAGATTCCGCTCATCCACAATCTGATCGAGAAGGCCGACAAGATCATCATCGGCGGCGGCATGGCTTACACGTTCTACAAGCAGCTGCACGGGATGCCGATTGGCACGAGCCTCTTCGATGCGGAGGGTGCCAAGATCGTGGGTGAGCTCACGGCGAAGGCCAAGGCCCGCGGTGTCGAACTGATCTTCCCGGTCGACTTCCTCTGTGCCGATCGATTCGCGCCGGATGCGAATACGCAGACCGCGGAAATCGCGACGGGTATTCCTGACGGTTGGGGCGGCCTTGACGCGGGCCCCAAGTCCATCGCCCTCTACCGCGCGGCGATTCTCTCCTCCAAGACGATCATCTGGAACGGTCCGGCCGGGGTCTTCGAATTTGAAAAGTTTGCGACTGCGACCAAGGCCATGGCTGAGGCGATCGCCGAAGCGACGGTGGCGGGTGCCACGACGATTGTCGGTGGCGGTGACACCGCGACGGCGGCGAAGAAGTTTGGGGTCGCGAAAAAAGTCACTCACTGCTCCACCGGCGGCGGCGCTAGCCTCGAGTTCCTCGAGGGCAAAGTGCTTCCCGGTGTGGCGTTCCTCGAAAACTAAAATCCAACTATCATGATCTCCCGCAAGAAACTCATCGCTGGCAATTGGAAGATGAACAAGACCTCGGCTGACGCGCTCACGCTCGTGGCCGACCTCGTCGCCTCCGTCGGCCGCCAGACCGACGTCGACGTCGTTGTGTGCCCGCCGTTCACGTCGATCGAGACGGTCGGCAAGGCCATCGAAGGCTCCACGTTGAAACTCGGCGCACAAAATATGCACCCCGAGGCGAACGGTGCCTACACCGGTGAAGTATCCGCGCCAATGTTACGCGCGCTCTTTACGACGCATGTCATTTTGGGCCATAGCGAGCGCCGGGCGCTTTTTGGCGAGACGGACGCGTTCGTTAACAAGAAGGTGCTCACCGCGCTGAAGAACCAACTGAAGCCCATTCTGTGTGTCGGTGAATCGCTCGGTGAGCGCGAGGTTGGTTTAACGCTCAAGATCGTCCAAACGCAGCTCGAAGCTGGTCTCGACGGGGTGAGCAAGGACTTGGCGCCGAGCGTCGTGATCGCCTACGAGCCCGTCTGGGCGATCGGCACCGGCAAGGTGGCCACGACCGAGCAGGCGCAAGAGGTGCATGCGTTCATCCGCAGTCTGCTCACGAAGCTCTTCACCGAGCCCGTGGCGCAAAAGGTGCGCATCCTTTATGGCGGCTCAATGAAGCCCGCGAATGCGCCCGAGTTACTCGCCCAAAAAGATATCGACGGCGGCCTCATCGGCGGCGCGGCCCTCGAGGCGCGGAGCTTCGTGGAACTCGTCACCGCAGCAGCGGCGGCGAAGTAGGCGCGGTGGGCGTGCGATCGCCCCCGGTCGCATGGCCTACGGTGATCGTTTCGGAGCCGGGATCTGTTCGGAGTTGCGACCGGGGGCGGTCGCGCTCCCACGTTAACTCGACCTCGCGGCCATTGCCGTGATGAGCGCGAAGAGAAACGATTTGTCGCCTGGTAACGTAACAAGCGCGGAGCGCGCCGCCGCCGACAACTCCGCCGCGAAACGCCGCGAGGCTTCGAGGCCGTGGAGTTTTACGAATGTCGTCTTGTCGGCCTTCGCGTCCTTCCCCGCAGTTTTCCCGAGCGTCGCGGTATCGGCCGTGGCGTCGAGGATGTCGTCGATGATTTGAAACGCCAAACCGAGGTGGCGGCCCGCGCGACGGAGGAGGGCGAGGGTGGGGCCGGGCCGCTCGCCGCCCAAAAGGCCGCCCATCACGAGTGCGGCTTCGATCATCGCGGCCGTTTTGTTAAGATGGATAAACTCGAGCTCTTCCGCAGTGGCGTCGGATTTTTTTTCGGCGAGCAAGTCTTCCATCTGGCCGCCGATGAGGCGGCGGCTGCCTGCGGCGTCGGCGAGTTCGCGGATCAGCGCGTGGGCGAGGGTGGGTTGCCCGGCGTAGCCCTCGGCGAGCAAAGCGAAGGCGTGCGTGAGCAGCGCGTCGCCGGCGAGGAGCGCGGTCGGTTCGTCGAATTGTTTGTGCGCGGTGGGACGGCCGCGGCGGAGGTCGTCGTTGTCCATGCACGGCAGGTCGTCGTGGATGAGCGAGTAGGTGTGGAGGCACTCAATCGCGACGGCAGCGGGGAGCGGATCCGTCGGCTCGCGGGCGTTCGCCGCTACCGATTGAAAAAGTTCGGCGGTCGCGAGCACGAGCACGGGACGGAGGCGTTTTCCACCGGCCGCGAGAGTGTAGCGCATCGCGGTGTGGAGGCGGGCGGGGCGGGTCGTCGCGGCCGGCAGGTGGAGGTCGAGACCCTGTTCGAGGCGGGCGACGTGGCGTTTGAGTTCGGCGGCGAAGTCCATCGGGTGGCGAGTAGCGCGCGGTTCACGGCGGTCATCAAACAAATTTGCCGGCCGAAAGAGCGCGTTGTTAAACACACTCGCCAAGGCGTGGGAGCGTACCCATAACGACGCTCGATCCAAACCATGCCAACCTACGAGTATGCCTGCCCTAAGTGCGGCCACGAATTTGAGCAGTTTCAGTCGATGCTCGACGAACCCCTCAAGAAGTGCCCGAAATGCAAGAAAACCGGCGTCAAGCGTCTCGTCGGCGGTGGCGCTGGACTGATCTTCAAGGGCACGGGGTTTTACATCACCGACTACAAGACGAAGAAAGGCACGCCGCACAAAGACGGTGGCAGTGACTCCAAGGCCTCGTCGAGCGAGAGTAAAACCAGTGATAGCAAACCTGCGACGAGCACGCCGGCCACCCCGGCCGCACCGGCCGCACCGGTCAAGGCATCGAAGTCGGCCAAGAAGTAGCGTTGCGTTTTCCCCATGAGCAAAAAAATTGATCGAGCACCACCGACCTCGGGTTGGGGCGAGGTCATCCTCGGCGCGGCCTTGAGCGTGGTGTTGGGTGCGGTGCTCGGCGCGCTGGCCCTGGTGTTAAAGCCGACGGTCACCGTGAAAGAGCTGCCGAAGGAGCCGGTTGCGGGCGTGACCTATTTTATCGAGGGCTCGCGCGATACCAACAAAGGGAAGCAGGCCGCGGCCAAACGAAAATCTTTTACCCAGGGGGCAACGGGAGTTCTCTCGTTTACCGAGGACGAGCTGAACGCGTTGGTCGTGTCGGCCAAGCCCGTGGCCGTGCCGGCGGCGGCACCGAAACCCCGTGAGAAAGCTGCGCCGGCAGTGGCTGCGTCCAAAGAATTTCTCACGGCGGGCACCCTGAACTTCCGGATCCGCACGGGGGTCGTACACATTGGGCTTCCGGTGACGATCAGTGCGCTGGGGGAGCAATGGCGCGTCGTGGTGCAGGCGCAGGGGCGGTTTGCGAAAAAAGGTCAGGCCTTCGTGTTCGAGCCGGAGACGGTCCTCATCGGGTCCTGTCCGGTTCAGCGTCTGCCTTATGCTTCGACGTATGTGACGAAGAAATTTCTGAGCTCGCAGACGCTGACCGAAGACATCGCGGCGGCGTGGCCGAGGTTGGCGAGCCTCACGGTCGATGGGAGCACGCTGAAACTGACCATGCCGTGAAGCGGATTCGGTTACTGGCCCTCGGCCTCGTGGCGATCTCCGCGACCGCGTGGGGTCCCGCCGCCAGTGGTCCGCCTTTGCCGGTCCTGTTTCAGTCTGCGCCGGGACGATTCGAAGTTGCGGCGGTGGACGTCGGCGGTGCGCAACGGGTCGTCGCCCAAGCCACGGAGGCCTGGCAGCTGCTCGCGGGGCCGCTGGCCTTACCGGAGGCGTTTCCGTCGCCCGTGTTCGTGCGACTCATCCCGTCGAAGGAGTGGGCTGAGCCGGTGCCCTTTCGGGTGTTTGTCGAAGTGGGCGGAGTGGTCTCGGTGCGGGTGCGGTGGGACGCCACGACACCTGAGCTATTTGTGCGGCGCGCGCTCGTACAAGGATTGTTGATGCGGCAGGCGGTGGCGCGGCACGGTGTCAACGAGCGACTCGCTGCGCCGCTTTGGTTGGAGCAAGCGTGCGTCGGTTGGTGGCGTACGCGCGCAGAGCCCGCCCTGCTCGATGCGCTCAAGCAATCGACGGCTGGACGAAGTCCGCCGGCATTGGATCGGCTGCTCACGTGGCGGCGCGGCGAAACTGAGCCGGTGGAATTGAGCGATGGGGCGGTGTGGCTCCTCACGTTCCTGCGCAGTGAATCTGGGCGGCCGCAGGAGTGGTCGGCGTTTTTGCAGCGACTCCTCGGCGGCGAAGCGCCGGACCTGGCGTTGGCGGCTTCATTTCCGTCGCGATTTGAGAATGCGCGGGAGCGCGAGTTGTGGTGGCAGACCGGTTGGCATCACCTGCGGCGTGCGCGGACCTTACCAGGCTTGGAGGCGGCCGAATCGCGAGCGGAACTGGCGGACCTCGCACGGTTCGT
>CAMATV010000193.1 GCA_945861235.1 Opitutus sp. GAS368 | reverse complement strand
GCCTTTGGCGGCCTTGCGGGAATCGGTCGGCCCGAGCAGATCACGCACGCGTTGGACGACATTGTCGCCCTGCAGCGCCACCATAATCACGGGGCGGGACTTCATGAAGTTCTCGATCTCGGGGTAGAAAGGTTTGTCGGCGACATGCGCGTAGTGCTCGCGGAGTACCGCGGCGGAAAGACGGGTCATTTTGCACCCGATGACGTCGAAGCCCGCGGACTCAAAGCGCGCGAGCACTGAGCCCACGAAACGCTTTTCCATGCAGTCAGGCTTAAAGATAACGAAGGTTTTCTCCATAAGAACGGGTTAACGTAGGTCTCCGACAGCTTTTGAAAAGCCTAGAGTTTAAGGGCGTCATGATTGCAAATTTCTGTGATCGCAAAACTCTAGTACGGTCCGACCGCTCCCCCGAAATCCGAAGGTGTCCTCGGTTAGCGGTTCCCTACCCAATCCCGTTGTTCATCCCCCTTGCCCTTTGAAAACTCCCTGCCCCTCCTCGATGCGGCGCCGGCGCCATGGCTCCATTGCCGCCGCCGCACTTGCCTTCGCCACGCCATTCGTCGGGGCTCAAAGCGCCCCACCCATAAAAACCACCACGGTCTCCGCCGCCTCGGATAAATCCGAGGAGACCATTTTCCTCTCCCCCTTCACCGTCATCGAGGACGACAAGGGCTATCAGGCCTTCAACACGCTGGCCGGCACGCGCATCAACTCGAAGCTCGAGGACCTCGGTGCCTCCATCACGGTCGTCACCAAGCAGCAGCTGGAAGACACCGCCGTTCTCGATATCAACGACCTCTTCCGCTACGAGGCCAGCACCGAGGGCACGGATGATTTCACGCAGTTCACCCCCAACCGCACCGGTGGCGTCGGTGACAACATCCAGGGCGACCCCGCCCGCGCCAACCGTATCCGCGGCCTCGGCTCCGCCGGCACGAGCGGCAGCGGCGTCAACAACGCGTGGGGTAATTTCTCCAGTAACAGCCGCATACCCTTTGATCTCTACAACGTCGGTGCCATCGAAATTTCCCGCGGGCCCAACTCCACGCTCTTCGGCCTCGGCTCTAGCGCCGGCACCGTGAATCTCGTCCCCGACGAAGCCAATACGGCCAAGCGCACGGACAACGCGACGTTTCGCGCCGACAGTTTTGGCGGTCACCGCTCCAGCCTCAGTATCAACCGTCCGCTCATCTCCGGGAAACTTGCGATGAAGGTCGCCGCCGTTGGGGAGTCGAAGGGCTTTGTCCGCCAGCCCGCCTCCGAACGCATCCATCGCGAATACGTTTCGCTCTTTGCCCGCCCTTTCAAAAACACGTCCATCCGCGCCTCGGCCGAGCGCTACAATAATTCCTACCGTCGGCCCAATGCCATCACGCCCCGCGATACCACCGACGAGTGGAAGGCGGGCGGCAGTCCCACGTGGGATCCGTTGACGCAGATGGTCACGCTCGCCAACGGCACGAAATCCGGCCCGTTCACCACCGCGCAGGACGCCCTTTTGCCCGCCGGCCTGCAGGGCGGCGGCAACATCAACGGCGGGCGCATCGCCATCGTCGAAAATAGCCAGATCACGAGCTTTTCAGTCGGCCGCATCAGTAATCCCATTACAACCGGAACCCCTTCGCCGCTGACCCAAAACAGCAACATCCGCTACCTCGAGACCGCCTCGTTCCTCATGCGCAACAAGGCCAATCTCTTTCCCCTCTTCTTCGAGCCCGCCATGTCCGACAAGTCCGTCTACGACTGGTCGAAGATCAATTTTGTCGCGGCGAATAACGGCCAAGATTACGCCAAGACCTTTATGGTGCAGGGCGAGCACATGATCCTGACTACGCTCACGCACACCCTCGCCGCCCGGGCCGGCTGGTTTCGCCAGGAATTCCGGCGCGAAGCCGCCAACTTCATCGATAACACCGACTCCGTCCTCTACGTCGACGTCAACGAGAAGCTCCTCGACGGCACGCCCAACCCGAATTTTAAGCGCCCTTATTTCCAAGCACTCGGGGCGATTGCCACCGACGGCTACGAAATCTCCGACACTCAGACCGCCGATCTCGCCTACCAATTTACGCCCACAAAGCTTCCGCGGTGGCTCGCGTGGATCGGCCAGCAGCGCCTCGCTGCCCACGCCGCGGTGCGCCGCGCCGATGGCGTCACCTACCGTGCTTCCCAATTGATCGCCGACGACCACGCGTGGACCAATCCCGCGAACCGCGTCAGCACCGGCGCAATCATCCAGCGTTTCTACGTCGGCGACGCCCAAGGCCAGAATATCGAAACCGCGCCCTCCCCTCTCGAAAATATCAGCGGGAGCTACCCCTTGCGCTGGTTCAACAACCGCACCGGCCAATGGGTCAACGAGCCCACCGTCGTCGACAACCTCGGCCTGATCGGCACGAACCGCAGCCGCGACGAAATCCGCACCCTCAACGCCACCGCGCAGAGTTACTTTTTCAGTAACCGTCTCGTGACCACCTTGGGCTGGCGGCTCGACCGCCGCCGCGAACGCACCTCGTTATCCAACGTGATCGATCCCGCCACCGGACTCGTCTCCTACGAACCCCTCAAAACGTGGAATCGCTGGAGCGATGATCAGGGCGACGTCGTGCGCGCCTCGCAGCGCGGCGGGACAAAGACGTTGGGCGCCGTCGTGAAGCCGTTCACGTGGCTGAATCTCCACTACAACCAATCCGACAGTTTCTTCCCCCAGGTCGTCCGCCAGCAACTCGACCTCAAGAGCAACATCCCCAATTCCCGCGGCGAAGGCAGAGACTACGGGTTCAGTTTCTCCGCCCTGCAGGGCAAACTGAACGCGAAGATCAACCGCTACCAAGTGACCGAGTATGATTCGCGCGGCAGCGAAGTTGGCACCATCGGCAACCGCACCTTCCGCCTTGAGGGCCGTCAGGAAGGCAATGGCGTGCGCGACGCCAACAGTCTCTATCCGTTCGCATTCTCGGTCGTCACCGCCCGCCTGACCGCGCAGGGCGTCACCACTCCCACTCAGGCGCAACTCCGCCCCGCCATCGCGAAATTCATGGGCCAGACCGAGGCATGGCTGACGACCTTCCTCGATTCCGGTTTCACCCAACCGCAGACCGTCGGCACGACCGACGTCACCTCGGAGGGCATCGAGCTTGAAGCCACTTACAACCCCACGCGCGAATGGCGGATCAAGTTCACCGGTGCACAGGGCATCGCCTACGACGCCGCGATTTCGCCCGAAGTCTTCAACTACTGGCAGTCGCGCCTGCCGACCTGGACCACCGTGCGCGGCGACTCCGTCCCCGGCAATGGCGACGGCAAAGGCGCGCTCTGGTGGACCACCGTCCCCGTCGGCGGCGGCAACAGCGCGGAAGCACAATACAACAGCGCCCTCATTTCACCCTACTCCGTCGGCGTCGCGAATGTCGGCAAGCCGCGCACGCAGGTCCGCGAGTATCGCTGGAATGCCCTCACGAATTACCAATTTTCCTCCGGTCGGCTCAAAGGCTTCAGTGTCGGTGGAGCCGTCCGCTGGGTGGACCGCGGTTCCATCGGCTTCCTCGGGGCCGCGCCCGAGACGAGTGGTCCCTTCGCCGGCGCCATCCTCAACCTCGATAAAAACAAAGCTGCCTGGGACCCCGCGCGGTTTTATTACGACCTCTCCGCCAGCTATCGTTTTAAATTTCACGGCAATCGGATCCGCGCCCGCGTGCAACTCAACCTCAAGGACATCTTTGAAAAAGGCCGCCTCCAGCCGGTGGCGATCAAGCCCGACGGCACCTATTTTGCCTACCGCATCGTCGACCCTCGCCGTGTCACGCTGAGCACGAGTTTCGATTTGTGACGGAGCGGCGGTTCTCCAACCGCAGTGCTTCCTCGCGATTGCGATTCTCACGCCCGACCGCTTCTAGTGATCGGGCGTTTTTTAGTTCCAGTGGGTCCAATACCCCACAGCTCGCTCCCACCCTCCCGCGACTAT
The DNA here is from genome assembly GCA_945861235.1 of Opitutus sp. GAS368. Taxonomy (GTDB): domain Bacteria; phylum Verrucomicrobiota; class Verrucomicrobiia; order Opitutales; family Opitutaceae; genus GAS368. Next base: position 2,588 of record CAMATV010000193.1, on the reverse strand, counting down.
TTGCCGCGAATGCCGCGGTGATCTTCACTCAGATTTCTTGATCAAATGCTCGGCGGCGCGCGCCGTATAATTTTCGCCACCACCGGCGGCCGTCGAGGAAGCCAAGAGAGCCAGCACCGTGCCAATGGCCGTCGGCGCCGGGCGCGGAATGCGCGCAACGACGTTCACTGCAAACAGGCGGGCCTCGCTTTTCGTGGCGTCCTTCAGCACCGCCTCAACGACCGACCATGCGGCCGCGTTGTCGCCGCGACGGAGCATGACCTCGGCCGCCGCCAAGCGCACCACGGGCTCCGCGTCGGCCAATAGCGCGGTCACATCCGGAGGTGTGGTAGCACGCAGCGCCGCCACCGCTGCCCAATAGCGGATGACGGGCTCCGGCGAACGCAGCGCCGCCAGCAGCGCGGCCGCGTCTGGCTGCGCCGGCAATTGCAGGGCATCAATCTGCTCCAAGATTCGCGCGAGCGGATAACGTTTTTCGTCTGCCGCGACGACGGACGGCGAGTCTTGGCCTGACCATGCGACCAGCAGCGGTTCCGGCATGAAGCCGGTGTCGCGCACCGCCAGTTGGTGTGCGCGCAACGCGGCGCGGAGGCGGATGAGCTGCGGTCGCGCCGCAGGGTCGGCCGCGAGATTGCGGACGTTGTCAGGATCAGCCGCGCAATCGAAGAGCTCTTCGGTCGGCTTGTTTTCAAAAAAGGCGCGCTGCGCGGCGTTGAGCTTTCCGGCCGCAAAGAGGCCCGCCCACTCCTTCATTGACGGCTGCCGCCACAGATACTCCAGGTGTTGGCCCCACGGCTGACTCGGGTAATAGTTGCGGATGTAACGGAAACGCCCGTCGGTGACCGCCCGGGCCATGTCGTAGCGCTCGTCCATGCGATCGCGGAAACTGAACGTAAACTCGGGGCCAGCCTTTCGCGCCGGTCCGGCGATAGCCCGGCCCTGAAATTGCGCGGGGAGCGGGAGGCCGGCGAGGCTCAGCACGGTCGGTGCAAGGTCGACAAAATTGACCAACTCACTCAGGCGAGAATTCGGTGCCGCCGGTGCGAGGTGCTGAAATTTTTTCGGGAAATGCGCCACGAGTGGCGGGTGCGTGCCGTTCTCGTAGAGGAAGCGCTTGCTGCGCGAGACCGCCCCACCGTGATCGCCGTAATAAAAAATAATCGTGTCTTCCGCCAAACCATCGGCCGCGAGCTCTGCTAAGATTTTCCCGAGCGCGGCATCGGCGCGGGAGACGTTGTCGTAATAGTGCGCGATGTCGGCGCGAACCGTCGGGGTATCGGGCAAATAGGCCGGCACGCGGACCTTCGCCGGATCGGTCACCTGTGCCGCCTGCTTGTGCAGGCTGCTCTCGTGGGATTGCTCAAAATTGAAAATCGCGAAGAACGGCTGCCCCGCCGCGCGATGACGCCAATGCGCCGTTTTGTTATTCTCATTCCACGCGGCATCCCACGACGACGACGTGTTGTAATCGGTCTTGGCATTATTCGTGGTGAAGTAACCAGCCGCGCGGAGATACTCGGGGAAAAATTTCACGCCCGCGGGCAGCGGCTGTTTGCTGCGCATGTGCTGCGTGCCCATGCTGCTGGCGTAGCGTCCCGTGATGATGCTGGAGCGCGTTGGCGCGCAGACTGCGGACGTCGAGTAACACCGCTCGAACAAAATTCCACTCTTCGCCAGTCCGTCGATATGGGGCGTTTTGGCGAGGGGGTCGCCATACGCACCGACGGTGGTTGCGACGTTGTCCTCAGTGACGAGCCAGAGAATGTTGGGCCGGTCGGCGGCGGAGATCGCCGGCGCAGCGTAGGCAAGAGCAAGTAGCGCAAAACAGAGGAGGGATTTCATGACAGGACGTTGACTTACTTTCCCGAGGCATCACCGGCTTTTTTCTTCGAGTTCTTGGCTTTGTTCGTGGCGTTGGCCGAATTGGCAGGCCACGGAACGACCAGGGCGCGCTGGGCCCACGCGTCATAGCTGGCAGCCATGGTCGTCAAGCGGGCCGGTTCTTTCGCCGCAAGATCGCGTTGCTCGGCCCGATCGGTGGAAATGTCGTAGAGCTCCCAACCACCGGGAAACTTTGACACCAGCTTCCATGGGCCATCGCGGACAGCGCGGTTGCCTTCGTGCTCCCAAAAAATCGGCTGCGCACGCCGGAGTGATTTACCTTCGAGCGCGGGACGCAGACTCACCCCTTCCATCGGGGTGATCGCTTCACCATTAAATCTTGCCGGATACTTCGCGCCCGCGAGATCGACGCACGTCGCCATCAAATCGATCAGGTGACCGGGCTGCGCGTCTATCTTCCCGCGACGCGCCGCGGGAATACCGGCGGGCCAGTGCACAATGAGCGGAGTCGCGATGCCACCTTCGTGGACCCAGTGCTTGTATTCGCGGAACGGGGTGTTGCTGACGTTGGCCCAATCGCCGCCGTAGGCCATATACGTATCGGCGGGGCCCGGCATCACGCCGTAACCGCCCCGCACCGGGTAGCCGTCGCGGGTCTGGTTGGGACGACTGCTCAATTGCTGTGCATCCTTCGCCATCAACGGCAGTGACGGTGCCGCGGCGCGAGGGGTAAACGCACCGACGCG
>CAMATV010000192.1 GCA_945861235.1 Opitutus sp. GAS368 | reverse complement strand
CCTACCTGCGCAACGCGATCTACGAATACAACCAGCGCGACGTGCGCGGCCAGTCCACGCTGATCACCGACGACATCACGGCCAACGCTGGCGAGGTTTTTCTTGGCCTCAGCTTCCAGTGCGCGCGCTGCCACGACCACAAGTTCGATCCGATCTTACAAAAGGATTATTTCGCGCTGCGGGCCTTCTTTGAGGGCGTGCTCTGGCGCAGCGACCTCAAGCTCGCTACGCCCGGCGAAGGCGCGAGCCACGCCGCGAAACAGGCCGCTTGGGAAACCGCCACAAAGTCCATCCGCGCCGAGATCGAGTTGCTCGTCGGCCCCGCTCGCGACAGAGCCGTGCGCAAGGCCCATGAAAAATTCACCGACGACCTCCAGGCAATCCTCGACAAGCCCTTCGCGTCGCGCACGCCGCACGAGCGCGTGCTCGCCGTCCTCTGCGAGCGTCAGCTCGAGTACGAGATCGAGCGCTACGAACCGCAGAAGGCGCTCAAGACCCCTGAGACGAAGGCCCGCTACGCCACGCTCCTCTCCGAGCTGAAGCAGTTCGATGCGCTCAAGCCCGCCCCTCTGCCCGAGGCGTTCGTCGCGACCGACGCTGCGCGCACCGCCCCGCCCACGCTTATGAAGGGTCGCCGCGGCGGCGAGCGCGAGGTCGCGCCCGCCTTCCTCACGCTCATCGCCCCCGAGCCGCCCGTGATCACTCCGCTCGAAAACTCCACCGGCCGCCGCGCCGCGCTCGCTGCGTGGATCACCCAGCCCGACAACCCGCTCGCCACCCGCACCATCGTCAACCGCGTCTGGCAATATCACTTCGGCCGCGGGATCGCCGGTACGCCCAACGATCTCGGCAAACTCGGCGACAAGCCCACGCACCCTGAACTGCTCGACTGGCTCGCGCGGCGCTTCGTCGCGCAGGGCTGGAGCTTCAAGCAACTCCACCGCGAAATCCTCCTCTCCGCCACCTACCGCCAGACCGCACGCGTGTCGGCGTCCGCGACCGCCGCGCTCGTCGATCCCGCAAATCATTTCCTCTGGCGTTTCTCGCCGCGTCGCCTCGATGCCGAGCAGGTGCGCGACGCCATGCTCGCCGCCTCGGGCGAACTCGACCTCGCCGTCGGCGGTGCGCCCGCCGACGCCAACCTCTCCGCGCGCCGCACCCTCTACACCACCAAGCGCCGCAATAGCCCCAACGAACTCCTCCGCGTGCTCGACGCCCCCGCCGGCTTCGCGAGCAGCTCTGAGCGGCAGGTCACCGCGACGCCGTTGCAAGCGCTCCTCTTCACCAACGGCGACTGGCCGCTCGCCCGTGCCCGCGCTCTCGGCGCGCGCGCCGCTTCGGTTGAGGCCGTGTGGCAGTCCGTGCTCGGCCGCGCGCCCACGGTCGTGGAAACGGAAAACGCCGAGGGCTTTCTCTCCCGCCGCCTCTCCTCGGGCCGCCAGCCGTCGGATCCGTTGCCTTCCACGCTCACCGTCGCCGAAGCTGCGGCCGAAGCCAGTCGCTTCCGCGAAAACACCGCGCGCGAGCGCCTGCTCGTCCGCACCGCACCGCGCGAGGGCGACGACTTCACCGTCGAGGCCGTCGTCAAACTCGACAGCCTCGATGTCGCCGCCTCCGTGCGGGTGATCGCCTCGCGCTGGAACGGGGAAAAACTCTCGCTCGACTCGCACGGCTGGTCGCTCGGCGTGACCGGCAAAAAGTCCGCGCTCAAACCCGGCAGCCTCATCGTCCAACTCGTGGGCGAGGACGACAACGGCAACACCGCCTACGAGGCCATCGGCTCCGGCCTCGAGATCGCCTTGGGTCAGACGCACCACGTCGTCGCGCGTATCTCCTGCGCGGACGGCACGGTGGCGTTTTCGGTCCGCGACCTCGGCGCGCCAGAGTCGGCACCGCGCACCGCGACGGCCAAATTCACGCTCGTCGGCAAGCTCGGCGCCGGCGCCTCCACGCCCGTCATCGGCGGCCTCTACCGCCGCGGCCCGCACCAATTCGACGGCCGCATCGACGCCGTGCGCGTCGCCCCCGGCCTGCTCGACGAGTCCGCGCTCTCCGCCGAACCCTCGCGCTGGCCTGCGCTCGGCGCGATGACGTGGGACGCCCGCCGCCCGCTCCCCGCCGGCTATGAATGGCAAGCCGGCGCCAGCAACGCTGAGAGCTCCGACCCGCGCACCCGCGCCATGACCGACCTCGCCCACGTGCTGCTCAACTCGAATGAGTTTCTGCACCTGCACTAAAGAAAAGCCGAAAGTCTTAACCACGGATGAACACGGAAGACTACGGATTCAGAGCAGAGTACTCGTGCCTCTATCCGTGTGCAGCCGTGTCCATCTGTGGTTCAAATCTGTTTTGATCGACCGTCCCTATGCCCTGCCACCACTACGCTCCCGTTGCCTCCCGTCGTGATTTTCTCCGCACCGCCGGCTGCGGCTTTGGCGCGGTCGCGCTCGCGGCGCTCTCGCAGTCGCCTTTGCTCGCGGCCTCGGGCGGGCTCACGCGCGCGAGCGCGGCGCTCACCGGCCGCGCGGGCCGGGCGAAGAACGTCATTTTCCTTTTCATGGAGGGCGGGCCGAGCCACCTCGATACCTTCGATCCCAAACCGCTCATCAACGAGCTCAACGGCCAGCAGCTCCCCGCGAGCTTCAAGCCCCCGATTCTCGCGATGGGCGAGTCCAAATCCCCGATCATGGGCAGCCCTCGCAAGTGGGCGCAGCACGGAAAGAGTGGACTGTGGGTCTCCGACTGGTTCCCGCATGTCGCCACGCATGCCGACGATCTCGCGGTGATCAAGTCGTGCGTGTCCGACGGCATCAACCACGCCGGCGGTGTCTGCCAAATGAACACCGGCTCCGTCTTCGGCGGTCGTCCCTCGCTCGGCGCGTGGGTGGATTATGGCCTCGGCACCGAAAATAAAGATCTTCCCGGCTTCGTCGTCATCAAGGACAGCGAGAAGGAAGTCGTGAACGGCGTGCGCAACTGGGGCACCGGTTTCATGCCAGCGGTGCACCAAGGCGTGGAGTTTAGCCCGTCCGGCTCGCCCATCCGCAACCTGCAGAATCCCAAGGGACACGACGACGCGCGCCAGCGCGACAAACTTGCGCTCCTCGCCGAGATCAACCGCACGCACGCCGCCACGCGCGCCGACAATACCGAGCTCGAGGCCCGCATCCGCAGCTACGAGCTCGCCTACGCCATGCAGGCCCAGGCGCCCGGCACCGTGGATCTTTCCAAGGAAACCGCGGCAACGAAAACACTCTACGGCCTCGACGAAAAGGAGACGTCCGTCTTCGGCCGCAACTGCCTGCTCGCGCGGCGCCTCGTCGAGCGCGGCGTGCGTTTCGTGCAGCTGTACAGCGGTGCGGGCAGCGGCTGGGACAGCCACACGCAGCTCGAGAAAAGCCACGGCGCGCTCTGTCGCTCCGTGGACAAACCCATCGCCGGCCTCCTCGCCGATTTGAAAGCGCGCGGCCTGCTCGACGAGACGCTCGTCATTTGGGGTGGTGAGTTTGGCCGCACGCCGATGGCTGAGCAGACCGGCGGCCGCGACCACAACCCGGGCGGTTTCACGATGTGGATGGCCGGCGGCGGGGTGCGCGGCGGTCAGAGCATCGGCGCGACTGACGACCTCGGCCTCTACGCGGTGAAAGACAAACTCCACGTCCACGATCTGCACGCGACCATCATGCACTTGCTGGGAGTGGACCACACCAAGTTGATCTACCACCATCAGGGCCGGCCTGAGCGCATCGATGTGAACGAAGGCCACGCCTACACAAAAATCGTCGGGTGAGATCGGTTTGCCGATTGGTAATTGGCTTGCCGAAAATCTAGCCACGGAGCTCATCGCCCAGAGTGGCCGGCGAAGGTAGGAGCGATGACTCAATTCATCGCGCGCAAGCTCGCTCCTACAACCGACAACCGACAACCGACCACCTCAACCGGGAGAAACGCCCTGCGCGCTCACGCGTAGCACTTGCCAATTGACAGCGGGCGGCTCGGGGTTCGGTCTCCTTTCAGTGTGATCGCCGTGGCCGACATCTTCCGAACAGGCTGCAATCCGCGCCCGCTGCGCTTTCCCCGCTAGCCCCATCGGCACCCGACCCCCGCTGCAAAATCTAGTTTCCCAGCCATCATCGCCTGCGCGATGGCCGGCGCCCAGCCCCGTTCCACCAACCCTATGGAAAAGAAACGAATCGTCATCATTGGCGGCGGCTTTGGCGGCGTTAAATGCGCCCAGACCCTCCGGTCCCGCCTGCGGGTCGGTCACGCGGAGATCATCCTCTTTAACAAGGAGAATCACCTCGTTTTCAGTCCCCTGCTGGCGGATGCCGTCGGCTCTTCGCTCAACCTCCTCGATGTCATCGTGCCACTCCGCCAGATGCTGCCCGACGTGATGTGCCGCACCGAGGAAGTGCAGCGGCTCGATCTCGTGAACAACGCCGTGGAATTCTTTGGCCACGACGGCATGTCACGGAAATTCACTTACGATCACTTGGTCATCGCCTGCGGCAATATTTCCAATCTCAACGTCGTGCCCGGCATGGCGGACCACGCTTTTCCGCTCAAGACGGTGGGCGACGCCGCCGTCCTGCGCACCCACATTCTCGAGCAAATGGAGAAGGCCGAAGTGTGCGAGGATCCCGCGCGCCGCCGCTGGTATTTGTCCTTCGTGGTGGTCGGCGGCGGCTTTAGCGGCGTCGAAACCGCCGGCGAGATCAACGACCTCGTCCGCTCCAGTCGTCGTTTCTACACCAACATTCAGCAGGAAGATATCAGCGTCACGCTCATCCATTCGCGTGATCAGTTGCTGCCCGAGATCAGTGCGCCACTCCGGGAATTCGCGCGGACGAAGATGGAGCGGACCGGAATAACGATGAAGCTGAATGCCCGCGTGATGCTGGCGACCGGGGAGGGCGTTGGGCTGAAGGAAGCGTTTGTCCACGGCGGCACCATCGTGTGCACGATCGGCAGTTCCATCGCGCCCATCGTCGACCGACTGGATTCGCCGAAAGAAAATGGACGCCTTCTGACAGAGCTGGATCTGCGTCTCCGGGGCAGCACTACGGCGTGGGCCATTGGCGACTGCGCGTGCATCGTGAATGGCTACGACCACCAGCCTTCGCCAGCCACCGGGCAGTTTGCCGAACGCCAGGGGCGCCAATGTGCCGATAACATTGTCCGCGCGCTGCGGGGAGAGCCGACGCGACCGTTCTCGTTTCGCGTGCTCGGCCAACTCTGCTCGATCGGCGGCCACAGCGCCGTCGCCGAGATGTTTGGACTGAAACTCTCCGGATTCCTTGCGTGGTTCGTCTGGCGCGGCGTGTATCTTTTCAAACTCCCCTCGCTCTCGCGACGGATGCAGGTCGGTTTCGACTGGGCGTGGTTGCTGATTTTCCCCCGCGACCTCAGTTGCCTCAAAACCGATACGACGGACCGTGTTTCCCATGCGCATTACGAGGCGGGTGACTTCGTCATTAAGCAGGGGGATGCGCCCGACAGCTTTTATGTCATCGAAAAAGGCGAAGTGGACATCGTCCGCACGTCGCCTGAAAAGCCCGAAGGCGAAATCATTGCCGTGCTGGGCCCGGGTAGTTTCTTCGGTGAGGCGGCGCTCATTAACCAGCAGCCACGTTCGGCCTCCGTGCGCGCCCGCACGGAGCTGGAGGTGGTCGTGATGGGCCGGCACGTTTTCACCACCATCTCCGAAACGCTCGCACCGCTGAAGGATGCGGTCACCCAAGCCATCAGTCGGCGTTCGACTTCGTCTTGGGTGCACCAACCCGGGGCGATGGCCACCCTCCGCGGCTTGGTGCTGGCCGATTTTGTCGAGCCGCCCCCGACTCCGCTGCTCGCGCCGACTGCTCCGCTCGGCGCGGTCATGCAGGTTTTCGCGGAGAACCCGAGCGACTTTTTCTACGTTTCCTGTGACGGCGTGAAGTTGGCTGGCGTGGTCACGCTGGCGGACATCATGCGAGCCCAAGCCGCCAATGCCCCCCTTGAATCGCCCGTCGCGTCGATCATGACGAAAGATCCCGTCGCCATTACGCAGGCGGACACCTGCGTGGTTGCCGCCGCCGCGTTTCGCGAATCCAGCGCGAATTTCCTGCCTGTGGTGGCCGATCAATCGAGCGGTCGGATCGTCGGCTTCATCCGTGCGCGCAAACTCCTCGCCGCCGCGCTCCCGCGCATGGCCAAGGCGAGCGTCCCACCACGTTGAAGCGCAATCTACTCCTTCAAACGCGATTCACTCCGGCTATCGCCGTGCTTTGCGCCACCCTCACCAGCCTGGTACAACCTGCCTCCTCTTCCGTGGCCGGCTCTACGCCACGGCGTCCGTTGACTGCACAGATGCTCGTGCCTGGCTTCACCATTCGCGAACTGCCGGTGAAGCTCACCAGTCTGAACAATATCGAGTATGCCCCCGACGGCCGGCTCTTCGCCGGCGGTTACGACGGGCGTTTCCACGTGCTGCGCGACACCGATGGCGACGGACTTGAGGACAAGGTCGACACGTTTTCCGAAAAGCCGAATGCCAACTATCCGCTCGGCATCGCGGTGAAAAACGGCGAGCCGTATTTCGTCCTCACGAGCGAAATCATCCGGTTCCG
>CAMATV010000191.1 GCA_945861235.1 Opitutus sp. GAS368 | reverse complement strand
CACCCCACCCACGCGCGGGCGTTGCGGAAGAGTTTCATCCAGGGGGAGTCTTCGGGCCAGTCGGCGGGGCTCCAGCTCATGCAGGCGCTGCGGAAGACGCGTTCAGGGTGGGGCATCATGATCGTCACGCGGCCGTTGGTCGTCGTGAGGGCGGTCATGCCTTGGGGTGAGCCGTTCGGGTTAAGTGGATACTGCTCGGTGACGTGGTGGTGGTTGTCCACGAAGCGGCCGGCGACGAGGCCGGAAGTGCTGCAACGCTGCATCGCGGCGGGGTCGGCGAATTCGGCGTAGCCTTCGCCGTGGGCGACGGCGATCGGGAGCACGCTGCCCGCCATGCCGGCGAAGAGGATGCTGGGCGAGGGTTCGATGCGGACGGAAACGTAGCGGCCTTCGTAGCGCTCACTTTGGTTTTGCACGAAGCGCGGCCAGTGGTCGGAGCCGGGGATGATGCTGTGGAGGTTGCTCATCATTTGGCAGCCGTTGCAGACGCCGAGTGCGAAGGTGTCTTCGCGGGCGAAGAAGTCGGCGAATTCGGCGCGGGCGCGGGGATTGAACAGAATGCTCTTGGCCCAGCCTTCGCCGGCCCCGAGGACGTCGCCGTAGCTGAAGCCACCGCAGGCGGCGAGGCCGCGGAAGTCGCGGAGACTGACGCGACCGCTGAGGATGTCGGTCATGTGGACGTCGATGGCCTTGAAGCCGGCGCGGGTGAAGGCGGCGGCCATTTCGACTTCACCGTTCACGCCCTGTTCGCGGAGAATCGCGATGGGGGGGCGGGAGGGGGAGCCGGGTTGAGAGCTGAGTGCTGAGTGCGGAGAGTCGGAGTTCGGAGTTTCGCCCTGAGGCGGGGTTTGGGCCGGACCGGCTGAAGCCGGGACTACGAACCCGTGCGGATTGAGATCGAAGGTGATTTTTGGGGTGATGCCGGGGTTCGTCGGGTCGAGGCGGAGGCGGTGTTCGGATGCGGCGGCGGCGGGATTGTCACGGAGCTGCGCGATGCGGCGGGTGACGTCGGACCAGATCGCGCGGAGATTAAAGAGATTTTCCTCGAAGAGCGTTTTTCCGCCCCGCGTGATGCGGAACGTGTGCGTGCGGTTGAGGGTGCCAACGCGCGTCGTGCAGGCTTTGAAGCCGTGCTCGCGGAGCGTGAGTGAAACGTCATCGAGGTCATCGGCGCGGATTTGGATGACTGCGCCGAGTTCTTCGGCGAAGAGGGACGAGAACACCTCGTGGCCTTGCGGAATCTCGAGGTCGACGCCGGTGTGGCCGGCGAAGGCCATTTCGAGGACGGTGGCGAGGAGGCCGCCGTCGGAGCGGTCGTGATAGGCGAGAAGTTTTTTCTGGCGACCGAGGAGCTGGATCGCGTTCCAGAATTTTTTGAGGTCGGTGGCGTTGTCGACGTCAGGGGTGGCTTCGCCCATTTGCGAAACAGTCTGCGCGAGGATGGAGCCGCCGAGGCGGTTCTTGCCGCGGCCGAGATCGATCAGGAGCAGGACGGTGTCCTGCTGCTGATCGATGTTTAAGTGGGGAGTTGACGTTGCAGCGTTGGCCGCGGGACTTGCACTTAAACTGCCGACTTCAACTGGCTCTAGGGCGGGGCGCTGGAGTTGCGGCGTGAGGGTGAGGCGGATGTCGGCGACGGGGGCGAAGGCGGAGACGATGAGCGAGACGGGGGCGGTGATGCGTTTTTTCTCCCCCGTGGCAGCGTCGTTCCAGACCGTGCTCATACTCATGCTGTCTTTGCCGACCGGGATGGTGATGCCGAGCGCGGGACAGAGCTCCAGGCCGACGGCTTGGACGGCGGCGTAGAGATCGGCGCCGTCGCCGGGGATCGCAGGGGCGGCCATCCAGTTGGCGGAAAGATTCACTTTGCCGAGGTCGCCGATTTGCGCGGCGGCGAGATTGGTGAGGGCTTCGCCGACGGCGAGGCGGGCGGAAGCGGGGGCGTTGTTGACGGCGACGGGTGTGCGTTCGCCCATCGACATGGCCTCGCCCGTGTAAACGTCGAAGGCAGCGGCGGTGACGGCGCAGTCGGCGACGGGGACCTGCCACGGGCCGACCATTTGGTCGCGGGCGATGAGGCCGCCGAGCGTGCGGTCGCCGATGGAGATGAGAAACGTTTTGTCGGCTACGGTCGGGTGGGAGAGTACGCGGCGGATAGCTTCGGCGAGGGCGGCGCGCTCGGTGGCGACCTGAAGTTGAGAGTGGAGAGCTGAGGGCTGAGAGCCGGAGCGCGGGGCGGGGGCGCGTGACGCGCCGAGTTTAGCGGGAGGGCTGGCTGCGTCGCCGGTGGCTCCTCGCAATGCCAAGCCAGTGGTGAGGGTCGAGAGGTCGAGGGGGTGCTGCGGACGTTTTTGTGTGGTATCGGTGCGGTGCATACGCGGCGGTTTGCCGAGGAGCACGTCGAGCGGGAGGTCGATGGGGCGGTTCTTGAAATGGGGGTCTTCGAGGACGAGTTGTTTTTCCTCAGTGGCCTCGCCGACAACGGCGAAGGGGCAGCGTTCGCGTTCGCAGAGGGCGCGGAAGGTCGCGAGGTGAGCGACCGGGACGGCCATGACGTAGCGTTCCTGGGACTCGTTGCACCAGATTTCGAGAGGGGACATGCCGGGCTCGTCGTTGGGGACTGCGCGGAGGTTGAACTTGCCGCCGCGGCCGCCGTCGTTGACGAGCTCGGGGAGAGCGTTGGAAACGCCGCCGGCGCCGACGTCGTGGATGAACGAAATGGGGTTGTCGTCGCCGAGGGCCCAGCAGCGGTCGATCACTTCTTGGCAGCGGCGCTCCATCTCGGCGTTGTCGCGTTGGACGCTGGCGAAATCGAGGTCCTCGTTGCCGTGACCGCTGGCCATGGAGCTGGCGGCGCCGCCACCGAGACCGATCAGCATGGCGGGCCCGCCGAGGACGATGAGTTGGTCGCCGGGGTTGATCGCGCCTTTTTTGACGTGCTCGGCTTTGATATTACCCAGACCGCCGGCGAGCATAATGGGCTTGTGGTAGCCGCGGATTTCTTTGGCCGGGGAGGCTGATGAAGCGCGAGCAAGCTCGCTGCCGATGGCGGAAGGCACGGCTTGTTCGAAGGTGCGGAAGTAGCCGTTGATGGCGGGGCGGCCGAATTCGTTGTTGAAGGCGGCTCCGCCGAGCGGGCCCTCAATCATAATGTCGAGGGCGGAGACGATGCGGTGGGGTTTACCGTTTTCCTTTTCCCACGGTTGGATGGCACCGGGAAGGCGGAGGTTGGAGACGGTGAAGCCGACGAGGCCAGCTTTCGGTTTTGACCCGCGGCCTGTCGCTCCTTCGTCACGGATCTCGCCGCCGGAGCCGGTGGCAGCGCCGGGGAAGGGTGAGATGGCGGTGGGGTGGTTGTGGGTTTCGACCTTGCAGAGAATGTGAATCTCTTCGTCGTGCGCGGCGTATTCTTGGGTGCGCGGGTCGACGTAGAAGCGCCCGCCGCGCGTGCCAGCGAGGACGGCGGCGTTGTCCTTGTAGGCGGAGAGGATGCCTGCGCTGTGCAGCGTGTAGGTGTTCTTGATCATCTGGAACAGCGAGTGGTCGCGCGTGGCGCCGTCGATGTCCCAAGTGGCGTTGAAAATTTTGTGGCGGCAGTGCTCGGAGTTGGCCTGCGCGAACATCATCAACTCGATGTCATGGGGGTCGCGGCCGAGGGTGGTGAAAGCCGTGACGAGATAGTCGATCTCGTCGTCGGCGAGAGCGAGGCCGAGGGAGGTGTTGGCGGCGACGAGGGCGGCGCGGCCGGCGGCGAGGACGGGCACGCTGTTCATCGCCCGCGGCGGTTCGTGGCGGAAGAGTGCGGCGCAGGCTTCGAGGTCACTGAAGACGACCTGCGTCATGCGGTCGCTCAGCTTTGCGGTGAGTTGAGGGTGGAACGTTGAGTGTTGAGAATCCGAAACGGCGGAGCCGAGATCGATGGTGTAGGCGACGACGCGTTCGATGCGTTGGACGGACGTCAGCCCGCAGATGTGGGCGATATCGGTGGCTTTCGAGGACCAAGGCGAAATCGTGCCGGGGCGGGGGGCGACGAATTGCACAAGGCCGGTGACGGGGGTCGCGGCGCGCCGTGGGCCGTAAGTGAGGAGTTTTTCGAGGACGAGTTGCTGCTCGGCGGAAAGGGCGGCGGACACTTCGGCGACGTGCACGAAGTCGGCGCTCAAGGTGCGGACGGGGAGGCCGGCGGCGACCAAGTCGTCGTGAAGTTTTTGGAGCCGGAAAGGAGAGAGGGCGGGTGAGCCGGGGAGAATCAGCATGGTCAGGAAAGGGCGATGGTTTCCAACATCCACGGGGCGTCAAGGAGGGGGAAGGTGCATAAGACGCGACGGACGGAGAAAGCCATTGACGATTCACCGCGTGTCCCCGAGATGGTTTCTTTTATTGCTGAATGCCGACTGAATCCCACCAGCGTACTGCGACCATGAGTGTCCGTCACCGGAGAACTCTGTCATGAGCGAACACATCGGCCACGAATGTGGCATTGCGCTCGTGCGGATGCTGAAGCCGCTCGCCTACTACGCGGAGAAATACCACTCGCCGCTGTGGGGGTTTGAAAAACTTTTTCTGTTGATGGAGAAGCAGCACAACCGCGGGCAGGACGGCGCGGGTGTGGCGTGCGTGAAACTGGATATGCCGGCGGGAGAGCCCTACATGTTTCGGGAGCGCAACATCACGCCGAACCCGCTCGACAAAGTGTTTGGCGCGCTGCTGGAGCAATACCGTGAGCTGACGGCGAAGGGGCAGGTTCATCCCGAATTTCCGGACACCGTGAAGCGGCACTTCGACTTTGGCGGTGAACTGTTGCTCGGCCACCTGCGCTACGGCACGAGCGGCGGTTATGGGGTGAGCGCGTGTCATCCGTATTTCCGGCGGAGCTCGTGGCCGACGCGCAATCTGGCGCTGTGCGGGAACTTCAACATGACGAATACGCGGGAGCTGAACGCCAGCCTCATCGCGATCGGGCAACACCCCATTTTTGCATCGGATACGCAGGCGGTGCTGGAGAAAATCGGGTTCTTCCTCGATGAAGAGCACGAGGACATCTACCGCTATCTGCGCACGCGCGAGATGGGTGGTGCGGAGCTTTCGCGGCGTATCGGCGAGGATCTCGATGTGGCCCGCGTGCTGACGCGGGCCTCGCAAATGTGGGACGGTGGATACGCGATTGCGGGATTGATCGGTAATGGCGACGCGTTTGTGGCGCGCGATCCGTCGGGGATCCGGCCGGCGTTTTATTTTCAGAACGACGAAGTGGTGGCGTTCGCCTCCGAGCGGGCGCCGCTGATGACGGTGTTCGATGTGGCGGTCGAGGACGTGAAGGAAGTCGAGCCGGGCCATGTGGTGGTGCTGAAGAAACGCGGCACGGTGCAGTCCGTGCAGTTTACGGCGCCGTTGCCGAAAACGGCGTGTTCGTTTGAGCGGATTTATTTTTCCCGCGGCAACGACTTGGATATTTATCGTGAACGTCAGGCCTTGGGTGGCGGGCTCGCGGATCAGGTCATCACCTCGATCGGCCACGACTGGGCGAACACGGTGTTCAGTTTTATCCCCAACACCGCGGAAGTGGCCTACTACGGCCTGATGTCGACGTTGCGCGCCAAGCGCCGCGACGAAGTCAAAGCCGCGATTCTGAAAGCGTCCGCCGCAGGGGAACTCACCGAGGCGGTGCTCGACGATCTCATTTTGCGCAATTGGCCGCGCGGCGAGAAAGTCGTGAGCAAAGACATCAAATTGCGGACATTTCTCGGACAAGAAAGTCTGCGGAACCAGCTCGCGAGCCACGTCTACGACATCACCTACGGCTCGGTGAAGCCGGGGGACAACTTGGTCTGCGTGGATGATTCGATCGTGCGCGGGACGACGCTGCGAAAATCGATTTTGCGGATTCTTGCACGGTTGCAGCCGAAGAAGATCATTATCATTTCGACGGCGCCGCAGATCCGCTATCCCGATTGCTACGGCATCGACATGTCGGAGCTGGGGAAATTTATCGCGTTTGAAGCGGCCATTGAGTTGCTGCGCGAGCGCGGGCAGTTGGCGTTGCTGGATGATGTTTACAAGGCGTGTCTCGATGAGGTCGCGCGGGGCGGCTCGGTGAATCACGTGCGGCGGATCTACGAACCGTTTTCGCCCGAAGAGATTGCGGCGAAGATCGTCGAGCGGGTGCGGCCCAAGGGCATTGAGTGGCAAGGGGAGATCGAGATTATCTTTCAGACGATCGAGAATCTGCATGCGGCGGTGCCACAGCACACGGGTGACTGGTATTTCACGGGGAAATATCCGACGCCGGGCGGCTACCGCGTGGTGAACCAAGCGTTTTTGAACTATCACGAAAAGACCGACGGGCGGGCTTACTGAACTATGGCGCTCAGCTACGAATCATCCGGGGTGCGCTACGATCAGCTCGATGCGTTTAAGCGCGCGTGCCAGCAGGCCGCGCGCACCACGGCGGGGGTGCTCGCGGGCCACGGTTATAGCGAACCCGCGACGACGCGGGGTGAGAGCGCCTATCTGATTGAGGCGGCGGATCATTTTCTCGCGCACGTCGAGGAAGGGCTCGGCACGAAGAACCTCGTGGCGGATGCGGTGTATGCGGCGACGGGCAAGTGCTT
>CAMATV010000190.1 GCA_945861235.1 Opitutus sp. GAS368 | reverse complement strand
GCGGCCACGGGCATGGAGGCCCAACAGCTCAACCTCAACACGATCGCCAACAATCTCGCGAACGTGAACTCCCGTGGCTTCAAGCGCAGCAAGATTGAGTTTCAGGATATGCTCTACCAGAAGCCCCGCGCAGCGGGTGCTCAAAATGGCGGCGGCAACCAATTACCCACCGGCATCGAAGTCGGTAACGGTACCCGCGTCGTCGCTACCTCTAAAGTTTTCTCGCAAGGCCAACTCACTTCCACCGGCGAAAAGTTCGACCTCGCGATCCAAGGCGACGGCTTCTTCGAAGTCCAACGCGCCGACGGCACCCTCGCTTACACCCGCGACGCTTCCTTTAAAATAAATGCCACCGGCCAAATCGTCACCAGCGACGGCTTGCCTGTGCTCAGCGGTTTTCAAACGATTCCTCCCGGCACCACCTCGGTGACCGCCGCCGAAAACGGTGAAGTCACCTTGGGCAGCGCAGCCGGTTCGCAGACCTTCCGTCTCACGCTCACGCGCTTCGCCAATCCCGCCGGTCTGGAAAGTCTGGGCTCCAATCTTTTCCGCGAAACCACCGCCAGCGGCACGCCCGAGGCCGGTGCGCCCAACGAACAAGGTTTCGGCTCCATTCAGCAGGGCTACGTCGAGACCTCCAACGTCAACATCGTCGAGGAAATGGTGAATATGATCCTCGCCCAGCGCGCCTACGAATTAAACAGCAAGGCCATCCAGTCCTCCGACGAAATGCTCAAGAACGTCAACGAACTGAAACGCTGATTATGACCGCCCGTTTTTTCCTGCTGCTTTGCCTGCTCGTATCGCCTGTGGCCTTACGTGCGCAAAACGAAGCCCCGGTTTGGGTCGCCGAAATTACCGCGCGGATCCACACGCACTTCGGGCTCGAAGGCGATCTGCACCTCGTGCCGGTGAGCGGCGGCACGTTCGCCCCCAAGTCCGGCGCGATGATTTCGATTGTGGAATTTCCTTCGGGGATTTCTCCGCAGATCTTATTGCGCGTGCGCACGGAAGTGACCGGCGAAGCGAGCCAAGAACAGACAGTGGTCCTCCGCGCGAATCTCTGGCGCTCCGGCTGGAAACTCCGCCAACCGAGCCAACGCGGCGACTTGCTTGATACCTCGAGCCTCGAAGCCGTGCGCATCGATGTGCTGCGGGACCGCGACGCGTTGTCCGCGATGCCCCAGGGCGATTATATTTTTACCCGCGCCGTGCCCCCGGATCGCTTGCTCACTTGGCGCGATTTGGCTGCCCGCCCGATTGTGCGTCGGGGCCAAGTCGTCGAAGTCCTCGCTCAGAGCGGCCCGGTCAGCGTGTCGCTCAAGGGCATGGCCATGCAAGACGGCGCCCGCAACGAGACGATCCGTATCCGCAATCTGCAATCCAACCGTGAATTCACCGCCCAAGTGACCGGTGAAAACCGCGCGGTGATCCGTCTTTAACCCATCATGAAACTCCGTCTCGTCTGCTGGTTTCTCGCCTTGGCCGGTCCACTCGCGGCGCAATCGCTTTGGCTCGCCGCCGGTTCGCGTGAGCTCGCCCTCACGTCCGACCCGAAAGCCTGCCGCGTCGGTGATATCATCACCATCATCATCGCTGAATCCACCTCGTTGTCCTCGACTTCTAACAAGACGACCAACACCTCCGACGCCGCCCAAGGCGCGGTGACGCAATTTCTCTTTCCCCCGGCCGTCAGCGGCCTCGGCACGCAAGGCGGTCAATTGCCTGGCCTCGGTTGGGGCGGCAAGTCCGACTACAGCGGCGGCGGCAAGGTCAACAATTCCCAGGTCGTCACCGGCCGCGCCGCAATGCTGATTTCCGACGTGCTGCCCAATGGCAACCTCGTCTTGGAAGGCGCCCGGCGAGTCAGTTTCTCCGGCGAGACCCAACACGTTGTGCTCCGCGGCATCGTGCGCCCCGCTGATATTTCTCCGGCCAACACCGTCCTCTCGACGAACATCGCCGAGGCCCGGCTCGAATTCTTGAGCGAAGGCGAACTCAGCAGCGCACAGAAACGCGGCTGGTTGAGCAAACTCTACCAAATGCTGCGGCCCTTTTAAAAACGTCTCATGTTGCTCCGACTTTTCATCGCTTTGATGGTTCTGACTCCGGCGCTGCGCGCGTCGCGGGTTAAGGACCTGTCGTTTGTCAGCGGCGCCCGCTCCAATCAATTGATCGGTTACGGCATCGTGGTCGGCCTGGCCGGCGACGGTGATTCCAACGCCGTCACGACGCTGCGCTCGGTCGCCAACATTCTTCAACGCAACGGTCTCACCGTCGACCCGACGCAGATCAAAGCCAAAAATTCCGCCGCGGTCATGATCACCGCGGACATCTCGGCGTTTCTTAAACCCGGCGCCCGCATCGATGTCACCGTGGCATCCATGGGTGACGCGAAGAGCCTCCAAGGCGGCGTGCTCCTCCAAGCTCCTTTGATGGGCGCCGATGGCCGCGTGTACGCGGTCGCCCAGGGCGGCCTCGCGGTCGGTGGCTTCATCGGCGGCGCCGGTGGTGCCGGTGGCGCCACGGTGCAAAAAAATCATCCTACGGTCGGCGTCATCAGCAGCGGCGCGATCGTGGAACGTGAGATTCACACCGAGACCGTACGCGACGGCGCTATTTCTTTCCAGCTGTTCAACCCCGATTTCACCTCCGCCAGCCGTTTGGCCGACGCGGTCAACGCGGCCTTCCCGGATGCCGCCACCGCCATCGATGCGGCCTCGATTTCGGTGCTCGTGCCTCCGGCTTATCTCGGCCGCGAAGTCACCTTTTTGGCCGACGTCGGCACCATTGAAGTGCGGCCCGATTCCATCGCCCGCGTCGTGATCAACGAGCGCACCGGCACCATCGTCGCCACCTCGAGTGTGCGCGTCTCCCAAGTCGCCATCAGTCACGGCGCACTCACCGTTTCCATCGCTTCCACTTTAAACGTTTCCCAGCCCAACGCGCTCGCCGGCGGCCAGACAGCCGTCACGCCCACGACGCAGACCAAAGTCACGGAAACCAAAGGCAAATTCTCGGTCGTCGAAGAAGTCCCCACCATCGATCGACTCGCCGGCGCGTTGAACTCCCTCGGCGTCACCACCCGCGAGATGATGGCCATCATGCAAGCGCTCAAATCCGCCGGCGCGTTGCAGGCCGAGCTCGTGATCAACTGACCATGAACGTCGCTGCCATCAACACCGCGGATGCCAACCTCAGCTCGCTGCTGGCTCAGGGCAGCCGCGCGGCCGGCCAAGTCAACGAACCGCTGTCCGTCGCCGATCGCGCGAAGGTCGCCTCGAAGTTTGGCTCGTTGCTCATGCGCGAGATGATGGACCCCGTCATCGAGCCGATGCTCAAGGGCCTCCAAGGCTCCTCCAGCGGTGGCGGCGGCGGCGGCATGTACTCCCATCTCATCAAGGACGCTTTAGTTTCTTCCCTCAGCCAAAACGGCGCGGGCGGCCTCTCGGCCGGTTTCGAGCAGCACTTTTCTCCTTCGACCAGCGCGGCGCCAAAGCCCGTGCCCTCAAAATCATGATCATGGAATCATCCGAAATTGTCAGTTTACTCCGCCAGGAAATGTCGAGCTACGGCAGCTTGCTCGCGCTTTTCGACGAGCAGCAAGGCCATCTCTGGCGGCGCGACGTGGAAAAGGTGTTACACACCGCTGCCATGATCGACCAACAAGTCCTCGAAGCCGGCCAGTACCGCGAAGCCCGCGAGACGTGGCTGGTGACCTTTGCGCGTTCGCACGCGCAGCCCGGTGGCAGCACGCTGCGCCAGCTCCTGCCGTTTTTCCCCGCCGATGAGCGTCCGATGCTCGAAGCCTTCATTGATGAGATCAACCACCTCATCCACCGCGTGCGCCGTCGTGCGCGTCAGAATCATGCCTTCATGGAGAAAATGTTAGAGCTCCACCGCGAACTCGTCGGCGGCACCGCGCCCGGTTCCGCGGGCACCATGTACGCTCCTTCAGGCCGCGTGGCCGCTGAGCTGGTCTCGGCCCCCTCGCTGCAGCAGGTCGGCTAAACGTTCACGGTCATGGCTGAAAACGGACTCTACGATGTACTGCGCATGGGGCTTTCCTCCCTGCGGGCGCAGTCGCGCGCGATTGAAACGGTGGGCCGCAATATGGCCAACGTGAACAATCCCACGTACGCCCGCCAGCGCGTGATTTTCGGCGACGTTTCCCCCACGGGCAGCGCTTCCGTCGGCGTCGATGTCATCGAGGTCCAGCAGGTGCGCGATGTCCTGTTGGATCGCCAGCTCGTGCGCGAGAAATCCGGCGCGGCCGCCTTGGAAGCCGAAACGGCCGCCTACGAACGCGGTGAAGCCGCCATGGGCGAGACGATTTCTAGCGTGAGCGATCCGAGCCTCGCGGCGACGACCGGCAGCAACAGTTTGACCAACGCCATGGCCGGATTTTTCGGCGCGGCGCGTCAACTCTCGGTAGATCCGACCAACTCCACGCAAAAGCAGATGTTCGTCCAGACGGCTAAGACAATGACGGAACGCTTTCAGTTTTCTAACGATCGTCTGGCCGAAGTGCAGGCCGATCTCACAAATCAAGTGAGCAACGACGTGGACAAGGCGAACGGGTTGCTCACCACGATCAAAGAATTGAACCTGATGATCGCCACGCAAGAGAGCAAAACGGGCACCAAGGCGCTCACGTTGCGCGACCAGCGTCAGGCCCGCGTGGAAGATTTGGCTCAGGTGATGAATTTCAAGACCACCACGTTGCCCGATGCACCGAACCAGATTCAGATCACCGCCACTTCCGCTAGCGGCGTGGATACGGTCATCCTCTCCGGCGGCACCACGCTGGAGACGCTCGCCTTCGCTGGCGCTGCCCTCCGCGTGGTCTCGAGCAACACCGCGCTGACGCTCACCGGTGGTTCCACCAAGGGGCACCTCACCGCGCGCGATGGCGCGCTGCAGACCTTGCGTAATAGCCTCAATCTTTTGGCCAAGCAGATGGTCACCTCCGTCAACGCTGCCTATAATCCCAGCGGCACAGGGCAGAACTTTTTCGATCCTGCGGGCACTAACGCCAGCTCCATTCAACTCGCGAGTGGTTTGACCGGCCTCAACGTCCGAGCCTCCGTCGCCGGCGGTGCGGCTGGCGATAGTTCCGTCGCCCAAGCAATTTCAAAACTCGATATTCGATCGTTCTCGTCGACCTCCGGTGATGCCATCAACGGCACGATGGGTGAGAGCTACTCGGCGGCGATTTCACTTTTTAGCTACAGCCTGTCGCAGTCGCGGATGAACCATGAAAACCAGACTGGCGTGCTCAACATCGTCCGCGGCCAGCGCGAGAGCACGAGCGGGGTGTCGCTCGATGAAGAAGCCGCCGAGCTGATGAAATTCCAACGCGCTTACCAAGCCTCGGCCCGCGTGATCTCCGTCGTTGATCAAATGCTCGACATCGTCGTGAACAGCCTAGGGCGAGGCTAAGCTAAAATTTCACCATGCTGCGCGTCTCCACTAATTTTGTTACCAACCGGGCGATCACCGATCTCCGCCGTCTCAGTGAAGAGCAGTCGCGTCTGCATCAAAATATCGCCACCGGGCGCCGCTTGCTCAAGCCCAGCGATGACCCCGCCGCGACCAGTCGCGTGCTCAACCGCCAGATGGAAGCCGAACGCGTGGGCAACTATCAGTCCGCCGCTTCGATGGCCAAATCGCGTTCCGAGTCCTCGCTCTCCGCACTCACCCAAATGCAGAAGATCGCGAGCCGCATCAGCGAGTTGACCTCACTCGCCGCCGGCTCCGGTCCGCAAAGCATGGCCGCCTACGGGGCGGAAGTTTCACAGCTCCTCGAGCAGGCCACCAATGTCGCCAACTCACGCTTTGGCGCCGATTACATTTTTGCCGGCACCGCCGTCGATGCGCAGCCTTACACTGCGACGCGTGGCGCCGCCGGCGCCATCACCACCGTCGCTTACGTGGGCAACAACCAAGATGCCACCATGCCCATCGGCGACGGCCGCTCCATTGCACCCTCACCAGGCGCAGCGACGACCAACCCCAAAATCGCCGCCTTTCTAAACAACGTTGTCACCCTGCGCGACGCTCTGGCCACCGGTAACAACACCACGGTCGTAGCCATGAACACCACGATGGTCGGCAACGAAGACACCTTCATCAACGCCATCGGCACCGTCGCCGCCGTCCAGACCCGCATCGAATCCAACCAAGCCCAACTCACCAGCCGCGCCGGCGATCTTCAGCGCCTCATCTCCGGCGATACCGATGCCGACATGGCCACCTCCATGATCCGCCTCACCGAGACTCAGACCGCTTACCAAGCCGCCCTCAGCTCCACCGCTAATCTCTTCAAACTCTCCCTCCTCGATTACCTCAAATAAAACCCGTCCTAGTCTAACCATGCGCTGGCCTCGGCCGCTTGGTACGGCTGATTTTTTCTAATTGGGAAGCCATGCGGTGGGGTTAGACGCGGCGACTAGCGCGAAGGCGCAGGCAGCGCCGTGCGCTTTGAGATGATCCTGAAAATCGCGCGTGCTCTTGCGGCAGTGCTTCTTGTTAGCCAGATCCATTCGCCTTGGGCGGTCACGATCCGTTGCTCCAGCTGGTATCGACCTAGCATAACTTCGTGCGCCATTT